>JAITJU010000159.1 GCA_031278735.1 Zoogloeaceae bacterium | reverse complement strand
CGGCCAGGCTTCGTATTGCCGTATTTGTTGCTTGCAATGGAAAAATTTTCAGGAGCGTTCGTAATGGCGTGGAAACAAGGCAGCATTGCTGGATTACCCCCCCCCCCCCCCCCCCGCAGGTTCAGTCGCGGAATAATCTGCGCGCTTCTGGCCTCGTTTGGCGCCGCCTCCCCGGCATGGGCGCAGACGGAAGCGGAAACAGAGGCCAATAAAACAGAAGAAGAAGCGGAAGCGATCACGCTCGATGCAGTCGTGGTCACGGGGACGCGCTACACCAGCGAGGTTTCCGTCGGCGGCAAGGAACCCTTGCGCCCGCGCGAGATTCCGCAATCGGTTTCCGTCATCACGAAGGAACGCATCGAGGATCAGGGGCTGACTACCCTCTCCGACGCGCTCAGGCAAGTTCCGGGCGTGGTCGTGACGCCCGTCGACGCGACGCAGGGACAATACTATTCACGCGGCTATCAACTGAACGCCTCTTATGACGGCGTTTCGGCGCCCGGCATTTTCTCCGGCTGGCAACAACTGGATCTCGCCATCTACGATCAGGTGGAGGTGCTGCGCGGGCCGAATGGCCTTCTCCAAGGTCCCGCAGGCCAGGATTTTGGCGGAACAGTCAATCTGGCGCGCAAACGAGGGCAGAAGAAATTCGCCGCTTCCGGCAGCGTTTCCGCCGGTTCGTGGAACAACTACAACACCACGGCGGACGTGGGCGGCCCGCTCAACGCCGACGGCTCGCTGCGGGCGCGCGTGGTGGCCTCCGTCACCGACCGCGAGTATTTCTACGACGCCACGGACACCAAAAAGTGGCTGGGCTACGCCACGTTGGAATGGGACGTTACGCCCGCCACTTCGTTCTCGATCGCGCTGGCGCGGCAGGAGGACGACACCGACGCGCCTTTCTCCGGCTTGCCCGCTCATGGCGCCTCGCCTTACGGCTTGCTGGACGTGTCCCGTTCCACCAACGTGGTGGCGGATTGGGGCGAATACCAATGGGAGACCCAGGATTTGTTTGCGGAAGCCACGCATCGTTTCAATGACGACTGGAAAGCCGTCATCAAATTCAACCAGCGCGAACAGGATTTGTACATCAATGACGGCTATCCCGGAAGCGGCGTCACAGCCTCGCAGACGCTCAATTACTACCGCCGGAGAGTCGCCAACCGTTACGAAAGCGACGCGCTGGACATCTATGTGTCGGGGGCGTTTTCGCTTTGGGGCCGCAAGCATCAGACAACGCTCGGCTACAACGAATCCGAGGTGCGCACCTCTTACAAGAGCGTATACAACTATGCCGCGACGGGCATTCCGTTCGGACGCCCTGATCTGGTGCAGAAATTCGACGCGCCCTACGTCCAGAGCGGCGCGAGCGAAACATCCCAAAGCGGTTTTTATGGTCAGATCCGGCTGCGCGTTCTCGATCCGCTCACGCTGATCGCCGGGGCGCGCAGCAGCAATTACCGCTCCCGCAATCGCCCCAATAACCTCTTCACGAATCCCCCCGTCGCGTGGGAAACCAACGACGACAAGGTCAAGGGGGAAGTCACTCCCTATGGCGGTCTGGTGTTCGACGTCAACCGCGAGATTTCGCTTTACGCCAGTTACGCGGATGTGTTCATTCCCCAGGCGTACCAGAAAGTCGGCGGCGGCTTTCTGGAGCCGCGCGTCGGCAAGCAGTATGAAATCGGCGGCAAGGGGGAATTCTTCGACGGCAAGCTGACCGCCTCGCTGGCGATCTTCAACCTGCGGGACAAGAACCGGCCAATCTATGACAGCACGGACGGCACAAATTATTACTATCTCAACGCGGGAGAAGTCGAGAGCAAGGGTTGGGAAATGGAAGTGACCGGTTCCCCCGCGCCGGGCTGGGATGTTTCGGCCAGTTACAGCCGACTTGATACGAAATACCTGGACGACGCCGCCAACAAGGGCCTGCCTTATGTCGCGTGGTTCCCCAAGCATATTTTCCGGTTGTGGGGCGTACACCGTTTCGCCAATGGATTTTCCGCCGGTCTTGGCGTCAATGCGGCCAGCGAGCAGATAAGCGGCACCGCCGGATCGGGACGCACCCGTTCGCAAAGCGGCTACGCGGTCGCCGACGCCTTCCTCTCTTACCGCATCAACAAGAATTTCACGGCGCAACTGAATGTCAACAACATTTTCGACAAGACCTATTACGCCAAACTGGGCGCATTGGCCAGCGGCAACTTCTACGGCGAGCCGCGCAACTTCCTGCTCACGCTCCGGGCGACGTATTGAAAACAGGCGGCGAAGTTCCCTGCCGGCCTTGGCGTGTTGGGGAGGGAGGGCTTTCTCCTTCCCCCAACGGGCATTCATTCCACGATGAAAACGGGGAAATGTCAGAAGAATCCGCCGCGCTCTTGCTGAACCCGCAACCTCGCCAGGCCATGCCCGCCGCGCCGCCGTTGGGCCGCTGGCTGGCCTCCGCCTGGCGGCTGCTCCTGCCCTGGTGGATGTCGGAAGAGCGTTGGCGCGCGCGGGGACTGCTGGCGATCATCATCGGCATCGATCTCTTCAACACCTACGTCGGCGTCCGTCTTTCCTACTGGCAGCGCGACTATTGGGACGCGCTGGCGGAGCGCGACATCGCCGCCTTCTGGGATTTGATGTGGGTGTATCCGGCCATCGTCATTTTCTGGTCGGTTTCCATCACGGCGCGCACCTGGTTTTTCCAGGCGCTGGAAATGCGCTGGCGCGCCTGGATGACCGACGTTTTTCTCCGCCGTTGGCTGGACGACAACGCCTACTACCGCATCAACCGCACAGGCGGCGCCGACAATCCGGATCAGCGCATCGGCGAGGATCTGCGGCTGCTGGCGAGCGACAGCCTGCGTCTTTTCCTGGGGCTCCTCGCCAATCTCTCCGTGCTGGTCTCCTACGCGGCGATTGTCTGGAATCTCTCCGGCAGCCTCGCCTTCGCGCCGGGCGGCGTCCGTATCGAGATTCCCGGCTACATGCTGTGGGTGGCGGTGATTTTCGCCCTGGCGGGCACCTGGCTGCTGGAAAAGATCGGCTATCCGCTGGTGCGGGTGGATTACTGCCAGCAACGCTATGAAGCGCATTTCCGCTATCTGATGGTGCGTGTGCGCGAAAATGCCGAACAGATCGCCTTTTATTCCGGCGGACGCGCGGAGACCGCGCGGCTTGCCGCCGCCTTCACAGCCATCCGCGAAAACTGGCGGCGCGTCATGGATTACACGAAACGCATCACCCTGTTCCACGAAGGCTATATCGAAATTGGCGTGTTTCTGCCGCTCCTCATCGTCGGGCCGCGCTATTTCGCCGGACTGATCACCCTGGGCGCGGTGCAGCAGCTCACCAATTCCTTCAGCCGGGTGCACATGGCGCTTTCCTGGTTCATCTTCGCCTACAAGGATCTGGCGCTCTTGCGCTCCGTCTCCCTGCGCCTCATCGAATTCGAGGCGGCGACAAAGGAGAAAGAAGCGGGCGGCATCGCCCTCACGCAAAACGCCCGGCCCGATTGCCTTTCCATCCGCGCGCTGGATTTGCGCCTGCCCGATGGCGAAACGCTCGCGCGGATCGACGAACTAACCCTCAAGGCAGGCGAACGCTGGGTAATCCGGGGGCGATCCGGCGCGGGCAAGAGCACGTTCTTACGCGCGTTGGCCGGGCTGTGGCCGCACGGCGAGGGCGAGATCGCCCTGCCGGAGGGGAAAAAAATGTTCCTGCCGCAGCAAAGTTATCTGCCGTTCGGCTCCCTGCGCGCCTGCCTGTGCTACCCCGGCGACGAACACGAGTTCAACACGCGCGAATGCGTCGAAGTCCTGTACACGGTCAGACTGGATGCGCTGACCAGCCATCTGGACGAACACGATCAATGGGACAAGCGCCTCTCGCCCGGCGAACAGCAACGTCTCGCCTTCGCGCGCGTCCTCCTGCACAAGCCGGAATGGCTCTTTCTCGATGAATCCACCGCCTCGCTCGACCCCGCCAACGAAGCGGCGATATACCGCCTGCTGGCGGAGCGCCTGCCCGATGCCGCCATCATCAGCGTCGCGCACCGGGAGAGCGTCGCCGCCTTTCATGACCGGGCGCTGGACTTGGGCGCGGCGGACGCGAACGCCATGACGATTGCCTTATGAACAGACGCAAACAGGATATTACAACGGGCATAAAAAGCATATCGCATATCAATCTTTGACCTTGAACCCGGCTTCAAGGCTAACTTTTCACGCGTATTTCAACGGATTCCGGTTTGCAATGAAAATTTTTCCAGGAGTGTTCATCATGGCGCCACGGCAGCAGAGCAGGATTA
>JAITJU010000001.1 GCA_031278735.1 Zoogloeaceae bacterium | reverse complement strand
CGCCGCTGCTCCCGCTCCTACCCCTGCCGCTGCGCCTGCCGCCGCCCCGGACGCTCCAGCGGATCCTGCGGCGGGCGACCCGCTGCTGGCGGGACTGGATGACCTCCTGGGAGGGTTCGATGACTGACGCCCACGCCACTACGCCCGCGAGCGACGGCGCCCGCCGGGTGCGCACCGCCATGTTGGCGTTGTCCGCCGCCGGGGTGCGCACGGCAGACCTAGCGCGTCTGCTGGGCAGGTCGCGCATGACCATCTACAACTGGCAGTCCTGTCGGCACCCGCCGGCGGGGGATGTCGAGCCGCGGCTTTTCGCGGCGGCGCGAAGGGCGTATGCCTTGTTGCAGTCAGGCGTGCTGCCCGTGCGGCTCCGCCGCGAGGAGCGGTTTGCCGTCCTCAAGATGCTGTTGTGTGATGACGCGTCGGCGCCAAATCAGCAAGAACAATGACCATTAGGAGCAGCTATGGACGCGTCCGCGTTCTTTCGGGCAACGTTGCCCGCGTCGGGATTCTTTTGCCTGGTGCGGCTGCCCACGCCAGCGGAGAAGGAATCCGCCAGGGCGGCATCCGTGCGCCCGCCCCCGGCGCGGCATCTCTGGTTTGCCGACCACGCCGCGCTGGATGCGGCGGCTGGCACGTTATCCAGTGAATCTAACTGGTATCACGCCACCGCCGCGTTCGTGGAGGCGGGCAGCGCCTACGGCGGGCGAACGCGCGGCAACGTGCGCGCGCGGCGCTGTTTTCATCTGGACATCGACTGCGGCGAAGGCAAGCCCTACGCCGCGCGGGAAGACGCGGAGCGCGCGCTGGCGGGCTTTGTCCGCGCGGCGCGGCTGCCGCGTCCGTCCATCAAGGTGTCGAGCGGGCGCGGTCTGCACGTTTACTGGTGTCTGACCCACGACATAACGCCGGAGGACTGGACGCCGCACGCCCGCGCGCTGGCGGTCTTGTCCGCGACGCATGGGTTTGACCATGACGACGCCTGCACGGGCGACGCAACGAGGCTCCTGCGCCCACCGGGCGCGCTGCATTGGAACGGCGCCGCGGTGCGCGCGGTGGACTTTGGCGGGCGTTACGCGCTCACGGAACTCTGGCCGCCCATCGAGGGGGACGCCCGCGCCGTTAGCGTTGGTGCGACAGCGTCGTCGGCGCTGCCGGTTATGGCGCCGGAGTTCTCGCTGGGCGCGCCGCGTCCGGTGGCGGATGTGTCGGCGGACGTAAGCTGCGGCTTCATCCTGCCCGCGTCGGTGGGCGAGGGCAGCCGCAACAACACGCTCTTCGCCTATGGCCGGTCGTTGTGGGGCGGCGCGGACGCCCGCTGGCACGACCCGGACGCGCTGCGCGACGCGCTCCTTGCCGCCAACGCCGAGCGATTCACCCCGCCGCTCCCGGTGGAGGAGGTCGCGGCGCTGGCGGCGTCGGTGGTCAGCGTCGCGCCGGGGCTGTCGCCGGAGTTCACCCTGGCGGCGTCGGAGGTTGCGCCCGCGTCGGTCATCGAGGCTGACCCGCTGCCGGAAGACTTCCCCGACCTGGCGTCGCTGCACGCGCTGGGCAAGTACTCCGTCGGCGTCATCGCCGGGCGTCCCAGCCTGTGGGTGACGCCGCCCGGAGAAAAGGGCGACGAGGATGCGCCGAGGGCGCGCCCGCTGCTGCTGGGGTTATTCTACCTGCGCGAGTGGGTGTCGGCGGGGCTGGATTCGAGCGCCGCGCCCAGTCTGCTGATCGTGCGTTACCGCGCGGCGGCGAACGACTGGCGCGACGCGACGCTGGACGCCACGGCGCTGGCGGACGCGGCGACGCTGGTGAAGTTCCTCGCCACACTGGGGCTGCACTACACCGGCGCGCGCGTTGCCGCGACCGTTTTTTTGAGGGATTACGTTATGGCCTTGGAAGCCTTGATACGAAAGCGCGCGGAGCCTTTGACGGCGCGGGACTGCTTTGGTTTTCAATACGCGCAGGACGGCAAGCCCATCTTCGCCCACGGCGCGCTGGCGGTGGATGCCGCTGGGCGTCTGCGCCCGCTGGCGCCCGTGGCCTACACCCGCGCGGCGGCGTCCGCCCTGTCCGTTCCGGCGGTGCAGGGCACGCCGCTGGGAGCGGACGGGCACTACCCGGATTCGGCGTGGCGGCGGCTGGCGAAGTCGCTCCTGCCGGTGGCGGACGTGCTGAAGCGGCTGTACCCGTCGGAGGAAAACGCGCCCTTGCAGTTCGCGTTGCTGTCGGCGGTGGCGTCGCAGAACATGCTCTTCATGAACGACGCGCCCGCGAATGACGCGGCGCGCACCTTGCCCGGCGGCGGCGCCCTCATCGCGCTGTGCTCGCCGAGTTCCGGCACCGGCAAGACGGTCGCGGCCATGCTGGGGTTGCAGTTGGCGTCGGACGTATCCACGATGGTCTCCGGCGCGCTGGGAACAACCGGCGGCTCCGTCGTGGCGATGACGGCGCGGATGGCGCTCTACAACAGTCTGCCGCAAGTGCTGGACGAGCAGACCGGCGCCGACCCGGAAGCGTTAGCTACACTGGCGTACCTGGCCGTCAACGGCGTGAACAAACCCAGGGCAACGCAGGAAGGCCGCGTGGCGATGAACACGACAATGCGCTGGGCGCTCACGACCATCCTCACGTCGAACACGTCGATACGAGACGCCGTGACGAAAGTAAACGGCGGGCGCACCGCGGAGCAACTGCGCATTCTCGAATTCGACGTGCCGGTGCTGCCCTCGCAGCCGGACGTTGCGTTGGTGCAGGAGGCGACGGCGGTAGTACAAAAGGCCGCGGGCGCGACCACGCTCCTGATGGCGCGCTGGGCGCTCACCCACTGGGACGCCGTGTTCCCGCTGGCGACGAGCATTCGGGCGCGCGTGATGCAGAAGTTCGCGCTGCGCGGCGACGAGCGTTACCTGGGGGCGGCGCTGGCGTCGATTCTGTTTACGCAAGTCGTGCTCGCCCGCGCCGTCGAGCAAGAGACGGGCGTCAAGGATTTCGCGCTGGTTCCGGCGGAGCGCATCACGGCGGTGTTCCGCGAAACGCTGGAGCGATGCCGCGCGCACATCGAGGAGACGAATCGCACACCGGCGCAATGCCTGGCGAAGTACATCGCGGACACGAGCGCGACCATCCTGCGCACGGACACCTGGGGCGACCTGCGCGCCCAGGGCGGCGTCGCGAATATCGCGTTGAATCACGCGGCGCGTTATCCGCTCACGGGTCGCTACGTGCATGACGTTCGCCAGATCGCGTTCACAGCGCAGTCGTTCATGACGTGGTGCGTGGAGAACAGTGCGCACCGTCGTTCCGTTCTGCAAGAGATGCAGGCGCTGCACGTCATCGCGCCAGATCGTGTTGTGCTGGAGAAAGGGGTGCGCGGCGCGGACGCCACGCAGATACGCGGCTACACGCTGGACTGCGCCCGACTGGAGCACGTGCTCACGGCGGAGGACGGCAGGCGGCGGCGCGTCGAACTGGTTGAAAACAACGTGGTGGCCTTTCCTGGCGCCACGAAAAATGCAAACGAAGGAGGAACAGACGGTGAAAAGACAGGAGACTGAGGTTCGCCCGCTGTGGCGGCTGGAGGAAGTGGCGCGATATTTGAACCTCGCGCCGAAGGTGGCGCGCCGTTTTGTGGCGGCGCCGACGTTCCCGGCGCCAATCCGGTTGCCCAACGGCCTGGGCGGGATGTCCCACGCCCGCTGGAAGGCGGATGACGTGGAAGCCTGGGTAGAACGTTACCGGGAGGCGGCGTGATGAAGAAGCGTTTTTTGCGAGACTTGAAGCCGGGGGATCGGTTTCTTCTTCTGCGCACCGGCGAGACCTACACTTTCGTCCGGCGGGGGGAGCCGCCAAAGGGCAGCGCGCCCGTGGTCTTGCGGTATGGCGACAGCGAGGAGACGACGCTGCACCACAGATGCCGCGTCGCCGTCGTGCGGCAGCCGCGCTGCATCTGGTGCGGCGCGCCGGTTACGCGTCCGGATCGCGGGCGCTTCTGGTGCGACGCCTGCAACGAGCGCCGCATGGCGAACATCGACCGGGACTTCGAGAAACTGATGAAGGAACTCGACGAGATGAAAACGCGGGAGGAAGCGCGCTAGTCCAGGCGTCGGGCGATGTCCGCCGCCGACTCGTTGTAGTACACCATGAGCATCTTGAGGTCGCGGTGCCCGATGCTGCGCGCGAGCGCGAGCACGTCCATCTTGCGCGAGAGCCGGGTGATGGCCTCGTGGCGAGTGTCGTGGAAGTGCAGGTCGCGGATGTCGGCGCGGTCGCGCCCGGCGCGAAAGAGCGCGCCCATCTGGTCGGCGTTGCCCAGGGCGAACAGGTCGGGCGACGGCGGCAGTTGTCGGAGGATGCGCATCGCGGCGGCGGAGAGCGGCACGTGCCGCCGGGCGGCATCGCTCTTGCCCGCGCCGGGCTGAACGCCGCGCACATGCGCGGTGCGTTGGTCGAAGTCGATGTCCGCGCGCGTGAGCGCGACGATTTCCCCGGCGCGCATGGCGGTCTCGATGGCGAACAGAAAGGCCGCGCCCACCCGCGCGGACTTGGTGGCGGGCGTCTTGTCGGGGTCGTAGCCCAGCGCGTGGCAGATGCGGTCGACTTCCTCCGGGCGGATGCGGCGGTCGCGCCCGCGCGGCGTCTCCGGCCTGCGCACCCCGGAGACTGGGTTTGTCCGCAGCCACTGCCACTCGCGCAGCGCGGTCGAGCAGATGGCGGAGAGCAGGTTCATCTCCCGGCACACCGTGGCGGCGGAGACGCGGGCGAGCCGCGCGTCGCGCCAGCGGGCGACATCGGCTGCGGAGATGGCGGCGACGCGGACGCCGCCCAGGGGAGCGGCGATGAAGCGAAGAATGACGAGCCGCTCCCGTGCGCCATAGCGGCGCTTGGGGCACTCGTCCTCGATGAACCGGCGCATCGCGTCGGCAAAGGTCTTGTCGGGCGGCTTGCCCGCCGCCCCCTCCCGCAGTTCCGTCTCCCGCGCCGCCGCCCACGCGACGGCATCCGCCTTTCGCGCAAATGTGCGATAATCAGCCGCGTTTTTTACCCGCACCTGAACCCGCCATGAATCCCCTCTCTTCTGTATCGAAGCCACGTCTCACCCCCGCATCCCGCTGGCACAAATTTGGCACAGACAATAGTACCACGGCGTGCCAAAAAGGGTAAAAAAGTGTGCCACAGAGAATCGACAATCCCCGAAACCCCGCGCCCAGAGCGCATTTCACGGGGTCTTCGAGTTGCCGTTGTGGTGCCCAGGAGAGGAGTCGAACCTCCACGCCTTGCAGCGCTAGTACCTGAAACTAGTGCGTCTACCAATTCCGCCACCTGGGCACGGACGAGGAGAGGGGCGTATTCTAATGAAAGAGCAGCTGATGTCAACAACAAAAAACGGCAAGACCAAGGTTTCCAGAATTCGCCGGGCGGATCCTTTTTTTGAGCGGGAATGCCAGCGTTACGATCTGCCGCTGCCTTCACGCGAGTATGTCGGGCATGTGCTGGAAAAAGCGGGGCAGCCGCTGGATTTTGCCCAGCTTGTCGCCGCACTGGATATTCGCCCGCAGGAATGCGAGACTTTTTTGCGGCGGCTAGGCGCGATGGAGCGTGAAGGACAATTGCTCCGAAATCGCAAGGGCGCCTACATTCTTCCCGAGCGCGCCAGCCTGGTCGCGGGGCGCGTACAGGGACATCCGGACGGCTTCGGTTTTTTGCTGCCGGATGACGGCAGTCCGGATATTTTTCTGGCGCAGCATCAAATGCGCAAGACCCTGCATGGGGATCGCGCGCTGGTGCGCATTACCGGCACGGACAAAAAAGGGCGTCCCGAAGGCAATATCGTCGAAGTGACCGATCGCGCCAATCGGCGCGTCGTTGGGAGATTATGCGTTGAGCATGGCGTGACTTTCGTCGTTCCGGAAAACCGCCGCATCACCCAGGATATTCTGATTGCGCCGGAAAAAAAGGCGCGTTTCAAGCCCAGGCCAGGCCAAGTGGTAATCGTGGACATCATCGAGCAGCCTTCCCGCTATGCGCAGCCTGTGGGGCGCATCAGCGAAGTGCTGGGGAATTACGCCGATCCCGGCATGGAAATCGAAATCGCCCTGCGCAAGCACGATTTGCCGTTTGAGTTCAGCAAGGCGTGTCTGTCCGAAAATGCGAAAGCGCCGGACGCGGTGCGCAAGGCCGACCTGAAAAACCGCGAGGATTTGCGTGCGCTTCCCTTCGTCACGATAGACGGCGAGACGGCGCGTGACTTCGACGATGCCGTCCATTGCGAAAAACAGGGGCGCGGCTGGCGGCTGGCGGTGGCGATTGCCGACGTTTCCCATTACGTCAGTCCTGGCATGGCGCTGGATGCCGAAGCGTTCCTGCGAGGCAATTCGGTTTATTTTCCGCGCCGGGTCATTCCAATGCTGCCGGAAAAACTTTCCAACGGCATCTGCTCGCTCAATCCGGAAGTGGAGCGCCTCGTCATGGTCTGCGACATGCAGGTTTCCGGCGGCGGCGATATCCGGGATTATCGCTTTTATCCCGCCGTGATCCGCTCGCAGGCGCGGCTGACCTACAATCAGGTCTGGCGCTGGCTTTCCGGCGAGCATCAACCGGAGGCGGCGGCGCGGCAGGTCATCTGGCCGTGTCTGCAACAGCTTTACAAACTTTTTCAGGCGCTGGCGAAAGCGCGGGTAAAACGCGGCGCCATCGACTTCGAGACCATAGAGACCGAGATGCGCTTCAATGCCGACGGCAAGATCGAGGCCATTTGCCCGGTTGCGCGCAATGACGCGCATCGTCTCATCGAAGAATGCATGCTGGCCGCCAACGTCTGCGCCTCGGATTTTCTCGCGCGGCATGGCGAGGGTTGCCTGTATCGCGTCCATGCCGGCCCGAACGCCGAAAAACTGAAGAACCTGAAAAGTTTCCTTGCCGAATTCGGCCTCGCGTTGTCCGGCGGCGACGCGCCCACCGCCAAGGATTACGCGCGTCTGCTGGAACAAGCCAAAAGTCGTCCCGACGCCCAGCTTCTGCAAACCGTGATGCTGCGCTCGCTCAAGCAGGCCGTGTACAGTCCCGACAATCTGGGGCATTTTGGTCTGGCCTATGAGCACTATACGCACTTTACCTCGCCGATTCGCCGTTATCCCGACCTGCTGGCGCATCGCGCCATCAAGGCGGCGCTGCATAAGAAACATTATTCGCCGGGCGACTGGGAGCAGATTGGTCTGCATTGCTCGCAAACCGAGCGCCGCGCCGACGAGGCGACCCGCGATGTGCAGAACTGGCTGAAATGCTATTACATGCAGGAACGCGTTGGCGAAACCTTCATGGGATCCATCGCCGCCGTCACCGCCTTTGGCATCTTCGTGGCGCTGGATGAAATTTATGTCGAGGGACTGGTGCATGTTTCCGATCTGGGCGCGGATTATTTCCAGTTCGATCCGATAAAACACCAGATGCTTGGCGAGCGCACGGGTCAACGCTTCCGTTTGGGCGACCGGCTGCGCGTAAAGCTCATCAAGGCCGATCTGGAAAGCAACCGCATTGATTTCGTTCTGGCCGACGGCGAAAATCCGGCGTCCGGCGCGCAGTCCCGGGGAAAAAAGCCAGCCGGGGACGACAAGACGGCGGCAAAGGGGAACAGAAGCTGGCGCAAGCGCAAAATCCCGACGGCCACCCTGTGAAGAAAGGGACGCAAGCGCCGGTCTTTGCGCATTCCCAAGGCGGATGCGGCAGCCTTCAGGCGGGCGAAAATCAGGGCAGGATTGGTTGCCGATACGATAGAATCCCGACTTCTTGTCGCGAATGGGGTGTCGATGGAATACGAGATGATAGCGGCGGTGGATTTGGGTTCCAACAGTTTTCGCCTCCAGATTGGGCGGGTGGTGGAGGATCAGATCTACCCGCTGGATTCCCTGAAGGAAACCGTGCGCCTAGCCAGCGGGCTGACGCCGGAGAAAACGCTGGACGCCGCCAGCCTGCGGCGGGGATGGGAGGCGCTGGGGCGTTTCGGGGAGCGTATTCGCAGTCTGAACGGCAAGGCCGTGCGCGCGGTGGCGACCAATACCTTACGCGTCGCCAAGAATGCGAGCGAGTTTCTCGCGGGCGGCGAGGCGGCGCTGGGTTTTCCCATTGAAATCATTGCCGGGCGCGAGGAGGCGCGGCTGATTTATATCGGCGCGGCGCACTCCCTGCCGCTGGCGACGCACAAGCGGCTGGTGGTGGATATTGGCGGCGGCTCCACGGAATTCATCATCGGCAAAAAATCCGAACCGCTCCTAACGGATTCGCTTTACATGGGCTGCGTGGGCTACACGCTGCGCCATTTTCCCGATGGACGCATCGACAAGAAACGCCTGCGCGAAGCGCAATCCGCCGCCGCCAAGGAAGTGGAACTCATCGCGTACGCCTACATGCAGCAAGGCTGGAAAGAAGCCGTTGGTTCTTCCGGGACGGCGCGGGCGATTGCGGATTTGCTGGAACTGAATCGCCTGAATCCTGGCAACGTGACCGGCATTACGCGCGAAGGTCTGGAAAAGCTGGCCAGTCTGCTGATCAAGGCGGGATCCATCCACGCGCTCAATATTCCCGGCTCCCGCGCCGACCGTCTGCCGGTGTTGCCGGGCGGTCTGGCCATCATGCTGGCGATCTTCGACGAACTGGATTTGACGCGCATGAATTATGCCGACGGCGCCTTGCGTCTGGGCGTACTGTACGACTTGCTGGGACGCTTCCAGCAAAACGACATGCGCGACGTTACCGTCAAGCAATTCGCGCGCCGCTATCAGGTGGAACGCAAGCAGGCCGCGCGGGTGCGGCAGACGGCGCTGGAAATCCTGCGGCGTCTGACCCATGATCGGCAAAGCGAGAATGAAGCGCAGTTTCTTGCCTGGGCGGCCATGCTTCACGAAATCGGCATTTCCGTGGCGCACAACAGCTACCACAAGCACGGCGCGTATATCCTGACTTATGCGGACATGCCGGGTTTTTCAAACAAGGACAGATCGCTTTTGGCGCTCTTGGTGCTGGGGCATCGCGGCAAGCTGGAAAAACTCTCCGTGCCGCCGAATGACCTGGTGACCTGGCGCGTGGTGTTTTGTCTGCGTCTGGCGGTGTTGCTGCATCGCAGCCGCGACGATCGCGAGTTGCCGCAGTACGGGGTAGAGGCCATGCCCAAGGGCGTATTGCTGGAAATGCCCGCGCGCTGGCTGACGGATAATCCGTGGACTGCCGCGGCGTTGCGAGAGGAAATTCAGGCATGGCGTCAGGCCGGATTTATCCTGAAACCGAAATTTTCGGGCGCCGAACGGAGCGAATGAGCGCAGATGAAGCCGCGCATGGATATTTCATCTCGCCCCGCGCTGGTCGAGACGCCGGACGGCAAGCTCAGTCTGACTGGCGAGTGGACGCTGGCGGGCGTTCTGCGAACTCCCGCCATTCGCCCGGCGTTGCTGGCGGCGACGCGCGCCAAACGGTGGGATCTGTCGGCGGTGACGCGGCTGGACAGCGCGCTTGCCGTGCTGCTCTGGCGGCTCTGGCAAGGACGTTTTCCGAAAGAGGCGGTGCTCTCGCCCGCGGCGCGCGCGGCGCTGGAACGAATCGCGGCGCTTCCGGCGCCGGAATCCGCGCCGGATGTCCGGAAGGAACCCTTGTTTACGGCCAGCATGCAGCGCACGGGCGTGTTTACCCTGGGCATCGTTCGCAACATGCTGGGAATAATCGAGCTTTTGGGGCGTCTGGCATTGTCCGTCGGATTCCTGTGCCGTTATCCCAAAAGCATTCCCTGGAAGGAATTTTCCGCCAATATCTGCCGGGCTGGCGTGGAAGCCCTGCCGGTTTCCGCGCTGGTGGGCTTTTTGATTGGCGTTACCATCA
Organism: Zoogloeaceae bacterium; assembly: GCA_031278735.1. GTDB lineage: Bacteria > Pseudomonadota > Gammaproteobacteria > Burkholderiales > Rhodocyclaceae > Azovibrio. The sequence goes on along the minus strand of JAITJU010000001.1, from coordinate 1,966 downwards.
GCTATCTTTCCGCCCTGCAGCTGAAAATGTTCGGGGCGGATATTTTCATCGTCAATATTCTCGGCGTCGGCATCATCCGCGAGCTGGGGCCGGTGCTGGCGGCGGTGCTGGTCGCCGGACGTTCCGGATCGGCGATGACGGCGCAGATTGGCGTCATGCGCGTAACGGAAGAAATCGACGCGTTGGCGGCGATGGGCGTTTCCGTCACGCTGCGCGTGGTATTGCCCAAGATGGCGGCGATGGTGCTGGTCATGCCGCTTCTGGTGGTCTGGTCCTGCATGGCGGCGCTGCTGGGCGGGTCGCTGGCGGCGTGGCGGGAACTGGATATTTCCGTTTTCTATTTTTTCAGCGCCCTGCCGGACGCCGTGCCGATCGCCAATCTCTGGATCGGCCTTGGCAAGGGATTTCTCTTTGGCGGCTTGATCGCGCTCATCGCCTGCCATTTTGGCCTGCACGTGCGTCCCAACACCGAAAGCCTTTCCCGGCGAACCACGGCTTCCGTGGTGTCGGCCATCACCCTGGTGATTATCGCGGACGCCATACTTGCCGTGCTCACCCAGGACTTCGGCATTTGAAATGACGCAAACATCATCCGTTCCCATTATCGACATGCGGGGCGTCTGGAGCCGTTACCAAGATATCGTCATTCACAGGGGTCTGGATTTTCAGGTGCTGGCGGGGGAAGTCGTGGCGCTGGTTGGCGGTTCGGGCAGCGGCAAGACCACGCTGTTGCGGGAAATTCTGGGGCTGTTGCCGCCGCACCGGGGCAGTGTGCGCCTGTTCGGACACGATCTGCGGACGCCGGACGCGCTGCTGCAACGCGACATCCGCCGACGTTTGGGAATGCTGTTTCAACAGGGCGCGCTCTTTTCCGCCCTGCCGGTTTTCGACAACATCGCTTTTCCCTTGCGCGAACTCGGCGCGCTTGATGAAGCCTGGATTGCCGAACTGGTGCGTCTGAAAATGGCGATGGTGGAACTGGAGCCTGCGCACGCCGGCCTGATGCCGACGGAACTTTCCGGCGGCATGACAAAGCGCGTGGCGCTGGCGCGCGCGCTGGCGCTGGAACCAGAACTCCTGTTGCTCGACGAACCCACGGCGGGACTCGACCCGGCGCGCAGCCAGAGCTTCGTGCGCCTGATTCGCGGCTTGCAGCAAAGCCTGAATCTGACCGTGGTGCTGGTAACGCATGACATGGATACGCTGCGCGGCCTGGATTGCGAAGTCGCCGTGCTGGCCGAACAACGCATCCTGACGCGCGGCGCGCTCGATGCCGTGCGCGCTTTCCCGCATCCGGCCATCGCGCGCTTTTTCAATCTTTTTCCGACGGCTGGCGCGTGAACGCGCCGTTGCCGCGATGGTTGCCGTTTGCATGACGCGGCAAACGGCAATGCAATGTTTTCAATGCCTTTTCTTTCCATTTGCTCCCGTTCCCGCCCTGACCTCTTTTTGGAGGAGGGGTTGTACCGATGGAATTCGCCTTCGGAATTTGTCCGTTTGCGCGCGATTGCCTCAGGGCAATCGCGCGAATGCCCGGAATGACAATGGCGGCGCTTCGCGCCGGAGGGGAAGAATCCCTCACCCGACCCTTTGGGTCACCCTCCCCCATAAATGTGGGAGGGGAAGCGGGTTGCGGGCCGCTTGCCGTTCTCTCCCCCGCTTGGGTGGCGAGAGTGGCCGAAGGTCGAGAGAGGGCGCCGTTTGCATACGGCGCAAAGCGCCGCTCTTTTGGCGCAGTTGCGTGAAAACGTGTACGACCGACGCATTCATGCGATTGCCTGACGGCGTGTTGTATCTTTGGGAAATAACAGATACGATTCGTGACTGATTATTCATTCGGGACACAGGCATGGAAATTTTTCGCAGGAAATGGCAAGGTGGCATGATTCTTGCCCTGCCTGCCTGCCTGCCTGCCTGCCTGCCTGCCTGCCTGCCTGCCTGCCTGCCTGCCTGTCTGCCTTGCCTG
>JAITJU010000104.1 GCA_031278735.1 Zoogloeaceae bacterium | reverse complement strand
GAATCAGCACCACATGGGTAACGGCCAGCGTGAGCGGCAGATACAGACGGAAAGTGGCGCCCTTGCCGCGCTCCGTCTTGATTTCTATCCGTCCGCCCAAGGCGCTGACCTCGGTCTTCACCACGTCCATGCCGACGCCGCGCCCGGCAATCTGGGAAACGCTGGCGGCGGTGGTAAACCCGGAAGCGAAAATGAAGTTGATCAGCTGCTGGTCTTCCACCGCCTGTCCCGGCGCGATCAGCCCGGCGCTTTCCGCCTTGGTGCGGATGCGGGCAATGTCCAGCCCGGCGCCGTCATCGGAAAGGGAAAGAATGATTTCGTTGCCCTCCTGGGAAAGCGTCAGCACAATTTCGCCAATTTCCGGCTTGCGCGCGGCCAGACGCGCCTCGCGGCTTTCCAGGCCGTGCGCCACGGCATTGCGCAGCATGTGCTCCAGCGGCGAGAGTACCTTTTCCAGCACGGAACGATCCATTTCCACCTGGCCGCCCTGAATATCCAGACTGGCGCGCTTGCCCAATTCCTTGGAAGTCTGGCGCACCAGACGATAGAGACGCTCGCTCTGGCTGGCGAACGGCACCATGCGCACGCTCATCAGGGATTGCTGCAAGCTGCGGTTCAAACGGCCCTGGGCGATGATGGCCGCATTGGCGTCGTCCAGATTCTTCAACAGGTTCTGCTGCACCGTGCCCACGTCATTGACCGATTCGGCCATCATGCGCGTCAATTCCTGGAAGCGGGTGAAGCGGTCCAGTTCCAGCGGGTCGAATTCCGCCTTGGATTCGCCGGTATTGGCCTGAATCTGGGTTTCCGCCTGAATTTCGATCTCCCGCAACTGGCGGCGCAGACGAATGACGTTTTCGGTCAAGTCCAGCAAGGAAGCCTTGATTTCCCGCATTTCGCCCTCGATGCGGGCGCGGGCAATGGAAAGCTCGCCCGCTTCATTGACCAGGGTATTGACCAGATCGGCGCGCACCCGCAACATGGCGCGGCTCGTGTCGGCTTCCGGCGCCGCATGAACCGGCGCGGCGGCTGTCTTTGCCGTCGCCGTCGCCGTCGCCGCCGCCGCCGCCGACTTCGCGACCGCGGCAGGCGCGGCGGCGGCCTCTTGCGCCGTCGGCTCGCCCGCGGGCGGGCGCTCCGGCGCGAGCGACTGAAAATTGCCCGCGCGATAATGTTCTACCGTATGCGCCAGGGTGTCGCACGCGGAGGCGACTTCATCCAGTTCCGCCTCGCTGACGCGCCCCGTCGCGGCAAATTCGCCCACCCGCGTTTCAATGGCGTGGGTCAGTTCGCCCAGGTTCATCGCGCCCGCCATGCGCGCGCCGCCCTTGAACGTGTGCAAAAGCCGCGCCAGCGACTGCGGCGCGCTCGCGCCGCCGCGGTTCTTTTTCCACGCCGCGATTTGCGCGGCGATGCCCTCGATCAGCTCCGCGGCCTCCTCGAGAAAAATAGGCAGCAGCTGCTCGTCCAGTTCATCCTGCAATAAAGGCGGCGCTTCGCCATGCGCCGCGACGCCGCCGGATTTTTCCGCCGCCGCGATCTCATGTTGATCGGGAACGGCCTCGACCGCAACCTCCGGCGCCAGACCGGGCGTTGAATCCGGCGCCGATTCTGACGCCGAATCCGGCGTAATGGATGGCAAGGCGCCGTCTGCCGGCAAGCCAAAAGAAAGGTTTTCCAGAGCCTCCGCCAGACGCGCGTCCGTCTGCGGAATCTCTTCCGGCGCGAAAACGGCCTTGATGCCAGACGCCGTCGCGTCCGCTTCCTCGACGGCAATGTCAATCGCTTCCTCCGGCGCGCCGGGGAAACGGTCCTCCAGCATTTCCTCAAACTCGATTTCCTCTGGCTCGACGACGAGTGGCGCTTCCGCGGGTTCAAACACTTCCGGCGGCTCATTGACCGGCGGCGCTCCCGGCGCAACGACGGCATCGGCAACGGCCTCGGCGACCGGCTCGGCGGACGCCTCCTCCGGCAAGACCGGCGGGCGAAAATCGCCGACGCGGTAGGCTTCCACGGTTTGCGCCAGCACGTCGCAGGCGGCCTCGATGTTATCCAGATCGTCGTCGCTCACCTCGGCGCGCTTTTCCAGCGCGCGCACCCTGTCTTCCAGGCGGTGCGTGGCGTTGCCCAGATTCATCGCGCCCGCCATGCGCGAACTGCCCTTGAATGTGTGCAGAATGCGCGCCAGCGAATTGGACGCGTCGTGCCCGGTCTTGTCCCGGCGCCAGGCGGCAATCTGGGGGTAGAAGCCAGCGACCAGATCTTGCGCTTCGTCCAGAAATACTTCCAGCAATTCGGCGTCCGGCTCATCTTCCGGCAACGCCTCCGCCACGACCGAGGGCGCCGGAGAGACGGCGGGCGTCGGCGCGGCCTTGGGCGGAACCGGCGCGGCGGCGCGCTCCGCCTCCGCCGCGTCGTCGTCCGGCGGAACCGTCGGCGCGGGATAAATCCGCGCCAGCGCGGCGATGAGCGCGGGCTGCTCGTCCGGCATGTCGCCCGCCGCCAGCGTCGCCTGCATGTCCTCAAGCATATTGATCGTCTGGCGCAGGATTTCCTGCTCTTCCAAAGAAGCCGACGACGCGGATTCATCGCGCCGCAGGAGAGACATCTCCAATTCGTGCGCCAGTTTGTTGATCGGCAAAATGCCTATCGTGCCCGCGATTCCCGCCAGGGTATGCGCGGCGCGACTGACCTCGAACGCGGTTTTCGTCTCCGGCGTCTGGGCAAGCTGACCCAGGAAATCCTGCAACGTGTCCAGATAACCGCGCGCCTCTTCACGGAAAATCTCATAAAGCTGCGGCGAAATGGCAGGCCGCCGTCCCGCGGGCTCGGGTTCGGGTTCCGGCTCTGGCTCCGGTTCTGGCTCAGGTTCCGGTTCCGGCAGCGCATCCAGATCCAGGTTCATATCCACCAAAGGCTCCATCGCGGCAATGGTGAACTCCGCTCCCGGCGCCAATTCTACTGGTTCTGGTTCGGGTTCTGGTTCTGGTTCTGGTTCCGACACTGGCTCCGGCTCTGGCTCCGGCTCTGGCTCCGGCTCTGGCTCTGGCTCTGGCTCTGGCTCTGGCTCTGGCTCCGGCTCCGGCTCTGGCTCCGGCTCGGCGCCGTGCGACGCGATGGCGACGAGCGAAGAGGCGTCGGGGGTTTCGCCGCGCAAGGCTTTCGCCAGCGCCACCAGCTCGCTGGCGTCGGGCATGCGGGTTTTGCCCGCAGCCAGCGTGTGCACCCAGACATCGAAAATCCCATGCGTCAGATCGATAAGCTCCAGCAATTCCGGCGTCGCCAGCGATTCCTGGCGCAGCCAGAGATTCAGCGTCTGCTCCACTTCCCAGGCGGTTTCGCCCAAATCCTTCAACCCCACCATGCGCCCGCTGCCCTTCAGCGTATGCACGCCCCGCCGGATGGTGGTCAGGGTTTCGGTGGCGTGGGGATGCTCGCGCAGCATGGTCAGGTTTTCCGCGATGCTCTCCAGCACACCCTGCGCTTCTTCCAGGAAAATCGCCAACAGTTCGGCGTCCAGTTCCTCGGCGCCCGCCTGCGCCAGTTGCAGCGTCTCCGCCGAAGGCGCGGCGGCGGACGCGCCGCCCAAGGGTTCGAGCGCTTCCGTCACGTCCTTGATTCGCGCGCTGCCGTCCTGCCGATGATGGCTCAAGGCGGCCAACGCTTCCTTCGCCTGCGCCAGCAAGCCCTGATCGGCCACCAAATCGGCGTCTTTCTGCAGATTTTCCAGCCGCTCCTGCAAGGCCGCGCGCAGACTTTCATCGTGCGGATTCGCCTTGAAGTCCGTCAACAATTGCCGGGTTTCCGCCTTCAGGCGTTCCAGTTGGCTTTCAATGCTGGCGGCGGCGGTTTCCGCTTCCTCGTCTTCTTCCGCCGGTTTCGACCTGGACTGGAACTGCTCCAGATACTTGCGGAAATCCAGCTTGCCGTTTTGCAGGGCATCCACGAACAGCGCCAGCACGGAAAGCTGATCGGCGACCAACTCGAAATCTTCCTGACTGGCCGCCGTTTCCGGATGGGTGAACCCCATGATTTTCTGCTCGCTGGCCTTCAGCCAGGCCACCGCGTCGCTTTGCCCCAGTACGGTCAGCGCGCCGGCAACCTGTCCCAGCGGTTCTTCCAGGCGGCTGGCTTCCGGGCGCTTGGCGGGATCGCGGAAATAGGCGTCCAGCACCTGCTCGATCTGCCCCAGATTGTTCAGGATTTCCCGCGCGACCTGCGCCATGAGGATTTTTTCCTGAGCGCGCCGCGACATTTCATCCAGCAGCGGCGTGTCGTCCGTGAGCGGCTGCCCGGTCACGCACGCCTTCAGCCGCGACACCATCAACTGCGACTGACGCCCGAAGTCCGCGCCCAGATGATTGTAATTGCCCAGCGCGTTCTGGATCAGCAACAAGGCTGTGGCGACTTCCATCGCGATGTTGTCGGAATGACGCGCCGGATCCTGCGCCAGCCAGTTGGCGACCGCCGCCAGCGCCGCCACCAGGGTTTTCAGGTTTTCATCCAGTTCCGCCGCATGCGGCACGGCGCTCTTCGACTGCTCCACGAAGGTGGAAAGCGACGTCGCGCTGCCCGCGCAGAACCGGTTCCATTGTTCTTCCGCCGCCGTCGTGGTTTCCTTCAGGCGGCGCAGGTGCGTTTCCTGGGCGCTGGTAACGGCGCGCGCGCGCGTCGGCAAGAGGGAAGACAGACGATAGACGGACTGAATTTCCGCCAGCAACGGGTCCAGCTTGGCCGGACTACAGGCGACGAAATACAGGCAATCGCGCAACAGCCGCTCGGCAATGCCGGGCTGCCCCTGCTGCAAACGGCGAATCTGCTGGTCAATGCGGGCGCAGAGGGAACGCGCGTCCCCAACCTTGACGCCCTGCATCAGCGCCGTCACCAGACCCAGCGCCGCCCACCAGAGCGCGCGCGCCGAGTCCGACGCCTGGATGGATTCAATGCGTTGCAGCGCCTTGCGCATCTGCTCCAGCCCCGCCTGACTTTCCTTGCCGCCCTCTTCCTTGCGCAGCCAGGCAAGCAATCCCTTCTGAAAATGAGTGCGTTCCTCGTGAACCAGACTGGCGGGATTTTCCACGGCGGGACGCGGCGCGCGCTTGGGCGGGCGCAGATGCAGATCGGGGAAAAACAGATCCGCGGGGTTGGGCTTCTTGCCCTGGGCGCTGACGATTTCCCGGTACACGGGCAAGAGGCGCAAGGGCTGATTCGGCTCGCCCGCCATCAGGTCGTCCAGATATTGGTGCAGGGCGTCGAAGCCCTTTTTCGCCAGCGGCAACACCACATCCGGCTTCTGTTCGCCGTTTTCCAGCGCGGCAAACAACGCCCCCATCATATCGACGAACTGGGTGACGCCATCCAGACCCACGATGGTCAGCGCGCCATGCACCTGCTGCAAATGGGTGCGCACGAATTTAATCTGGGTGACGTCCTGCTGCGTCTGGAATTCATTGAGCGCCGTCGCGGCCTGTTCCAACGCGAGATCAACCTCTCCCTTGACCCATGAGAACGGGCCAACGTCAAACTTCGCGACATCCGTGACGGCTGTATTCATTTGTCAAACTCACTCCGGTTTTCAAATCCCGCCCGCCTGGACAGGACGGAGACCGGACGCTCCGGGAAATACCGAAGCGTCCGGCGCAAACCAAACCGCAAGGGAAGAAAAACCCTTTTCGGCATCAAAGGCGCTCAATTTACCCTGAACCCCGCAACCGAACCCTTCAGTTCGGCAGCCAGCGCGGTAAGTTCATCCACGGCCTTGGCGGTGCGGTTGGTGCTGACGGTGGTTTGTTGCGTGATGCGCAGAATATCCTGCATCAATTCCGCAACCTGGGTCGCCGACAGGGATTGCTTTTGCGTGGCGGACGAGATGTTTTCAATCAGGGCCGCCAGATCGCGCGACACCTGACCGATTTCCGACAGCGCCTGCCCGGCGGCGTCGGAACGCTTGGCGCCTTCCACCACGCCCTGCGTCGATTGTTCCATGGCGGAAACGGCATCCTGGGTGTCGGTCTGAATCGTCTTGACCAGCGCGGAAATCTGCTTGGTGGCTTCCGCCGAACGCTCCGCCAGCCGCTGCACTTCCTCCGCAACCACGGTGAAGCCGCGCCCGGCCTCGCCCGCCGAAGCGGCCTGAATGGCGGCGTTCAGCGCCAGCACGTTGGTCTGCTCGGTAATGTCGGAAATGAGTTCCACGATTTCGCCAATCTCCTGCGAAGACTCGCCCAGCCGCTTGATGCGCTTGGAAGTCTCCTGAATCTGCCCGCGGATTTCATCCATGCTGCGTATGGAATCCTGCACGGCGGTCGCGCCCTTGTCGGCGGCGGCCAGCGAAGCGCGCGCCACCTGCGCCGACTGGCTGGCATGACTGGAAACGTCATTCATGGATTTCGCCATCTGCAAGGCCGATTCGCCCGCGATGTTGATTTCCTCGCTCTGCTTTTCGGCGGCGCTCGACAGTTCCGTCGAGGTCGTGCGCGCGATTTCCGTCGCCTGCGTCACCCGCAGGGCGGCGTCGTTGATGCGCCCAACCAGCACACGCAGCTCCTCGATGGTGTAGTTGATGGAGTCGGCAATCGCGCCCGTGATGTCCTCCGACACCGTGGCGGTGACGGTCAGGTCGCCGTCGGCGAGATCGCCCAGTTCGTTCATCAGCCGCAAAATGGCGTCCTGATTCTGGCGGTTGGTGGACTCGGAAGCCTGACGCTGACGGTCGGCTTCCTTGTGCTGCGACTCGGCTTCCTCAGCGCGCTTCTTCATGTCGTTGCTGTTGATTCTCACCATCCAGGCGAGAATGACGACAAACGCCAAACCCAACGTCAATACGCCAATGAAAAAGACGGCGCGCGCGGAAAGTTCAGACTGGTAAGCGGCCTGCAAGGCGTTGGCTTCCTCGAGCAAGGTGTCGCTTTCGTTGAAAATCTCGCTGCCCGACAACTTGGCCTGCACCAGTGATTGCAGGTTTTCGAGCACGGCCTCGATCGCGCCCTGATACACGGCAAACACCGTCGAAATCTTTTTCAGCGTCTCGCGCGTTTCCGCCGAATTGCCGTCCCGCGTCAGATTTGCCAGGATGGCCTGGAAGGCTTCCTTGTCCTTGCTCAACATGAACGCCACTTCCGAGCGTATGGTGCCGCCGCCCAGCAAGGCGTTGGCATTCTTGGCGATGCGCTGGCTCAACATGACGAGCTGGCTGGCCGCGCCGACATCGCGAATGCCGCTGCCATCCTGCAGCTTGGTGGTGGTCAGCTGCGCGCTCAATTCCAGCAATTCGGTGTTGCGCTCGTCAATGGCGGCCACGCTCTTTCCCAGGGTTATCAGGTGCCGTTCCTGACTGAGCAGGGTCACCGCCGCTTTTTCGAGCTTGGACCAGTGCGTTTCCAGCGCGTCCAGTTCCTTGCGCACGCTATCCGGCGAAGGCGGCACATCAACGCCGTTGACCGCGCCGCCCGTCGTCAGTTGCAGCAGCAGGCGGCCAAACTGTTCGCGCGATTCCCGCAACTGGACGAACGAGGATACGTTCCCCTGCAAGGCAAGCGAAGAACTTTTCGCCAGACGCTGCGACAACATCCGCATTTCCCCGGCGGCGGAAATATAGGCGGTGCGCTGGACATATTTGATGTTGTCGTAAATGACCAGGCCGATGATGGCCAGCGCCACCACACCCAAAAAGACGCCGAACGTCGTCATGCTGCGCCGTCCGTCCCGCGCGTCCGCGGTTTCGGCCCTGGCCGCCGCCTTCCTGTTGCCGCTCGCGCCCCGTCTGCGGGCATTGGGATCCGGGGCGATGGTCATTGCCTCGTCCAGCGATTTCTTATTGCCGGGCAGCTTGGGTAAATTCATCTTGAAAGCCATATCTAATCTCCGCAATCAGGCGACGATGTTTATAAACTGAGGATCGGAAAGCAAGGCGCCCAGATCAAGTCGATGCCATTTGCAACCATCCTTGTCGGTCAGTGTGGCGACATTCCAGGCGGGCGCATTGGGCGGCGCCGACTCCACCGTGAAGTCCGCCGGATTTTTCAGACCCAGCAAACGGGACACCAATAGCGCCGCGTTGTTGCCGCGACGCGCCCCCACCAGCAGAAGACGCGAACCCGGCGCCTGCGGCGGGGTTGGCGCCTCTCCCAGAAAGGCGGGGAAATCCGTGACCGCGTACAGGTTGCCCCGGATATTGGCCAGACCGGAAAACGCTGGCCGGGTCAGCGGCACATTGGTCAAGGGCGGCGACGGCACGATTTCGCCTGATTCGGACAAATCCAGCAACCAGAGCGTCTTGCCCGCCTGCGCGCCCAAGAGGGACGAGGTGCTCTCCCCCAGCGCGGCGCCCGCGAGGCGGTTGGAAAGGTGCTCCTGAAATTCGCGCAGACTGATGCGTCGTGACATAAAATGCGTCCGGGAATGATTAAGGAAGCGCCGCGATTTTCTGCAACAATTCCGCGTGGTTGACCGGCTTGACCAGATAATCGACCGCGCCCTGGCGCAGCCCCCATATCTTGTCGGTCTCCTGCCCCTTGGAAGTGCACAGGATGACGGGAATCTGTCCGGTCGCCGGATCCTTGGCCAGCGTGCGCGTCGCCTGGTAGCCGTTGGTTCCGGGCATGATGACGTCCATCAGCACCAAATCGGGCTGGGTCGCCTTGGCCTTGGCAATGCCGTCCGCGCCGTTTTCCGCGGTAATGACCTCATAACCATGCCGGGTCAGCAGTTCGGTCGTGACAAAACGCTCCGTGGGGGAATCATCGACAACAAGAATCTTCTTTATGGGCATTACAATTTCTCCTGAGAAAAATCCCTACTTCTGGGCAAATACGAAATCCGCCACAGTTTGCAGCAAGCTGTCCTTGGTGAAAGGCTTGGTCAAATACTGGTTGGATCCTGCCAGTCGCCCCTTGGCGCGGTCAAAGAGACCATCCTTGGAAGAGAGCATGATCACGGGAATTTTTCTGTAGTTGTCGTTCTGCTTGAGCAGCGCGCAGGTCTGGTAACCATCCAGGCGCGGCATCATGATGTCGCAGAAAATAATGTCCGGATGAAAAGCGGCGATCTTGCCCAGCGCGTCAAAGCCATTTTCCGCCAGAATGACGCCGCAGCCGCCCTGGGCAAGAAAAATCTCCGCGCTGCGGCGTATGGTGTGACTATCGTCAATCACCATCACCTTCGTGCCTTTCAGTTTCTCCAGATCAATCAATTTTTCGTCTCCCCGTAACCTGACCAACTCGCGACAAACGCGGAAGTATAATCCAATCCGAGTGCAACAACACGCGCCGCGCCCCACGATGCAGCAGGCGCTTCTGGTAAAATCCCGTCAATGTTACCTAATTGCTTGCCGATTCGCCACATTTTTAATCCCGCCCATCGAATATTCCCCGCATTTTTTGATGCGCGGGTCAAAAAAATCATGCCGCGCCGCCTGCCCTCCCCGCAAAAAACACCTCCCGTCGTGCTGGTTTTTGCCGCCAGCGATCCGACTTCGGGCGCGGGCGCGCAGGCGGACATCCTCACCCTCGCCGCGCTGGGCTGCCATCCCGTCACGGCGATCACTGCCCTGACCGTGCAAGACAGCGTCGGCGTGCGGGCGCTCAATCCCGTCGCCGCGGATCAGGTCGCGGCGCAGGCGCATGCCGTGCTGGCGGACATGCCGATCGCCGCCTTCAAGCTCGGCGTGCTGGGCAGCGCGGACAACGCGCGGGTCGCGGCGGACATCGCG
>JAITJU010000130.1 GCA_031278735.1 Zoogloeaceae bacterium | reverse complement strand
TTTTGTCGGCAAAAAACGGTCGATGTGCGCGTTCGGCTCACGCGCCCGGACTGCGCGCGTCTTTTCATCGGAATGACGGAAGAACAGGTGCTGGCCGCCGTGCCGCTGGTCTATGCCCTGTGCGGCAAGGCGCAGCGCGCCGCCGCCGCCGCCGCGCTGGCGGCCGCGGCAAATCGCCCGCCGCCGCAGGTCGATGACCGCGCCTTGTGGCAAGAGCATCTGTACACATGCCTGTGGCGGCTGTGCCTCGACTGGCCGACGGCGCTGGCGCTGCCGTCGGCAAAAAAGGAAGCGACGCGCTCGGCCTTTGCGCGCTGGCACCGGCAGGCGCGGACGCGGCAGGCGTCATCGACGGCATTCGCGGATGCGACAAGCGGCATTCTGCGCGAAGTTGCCGATGGCGCCGACGGCGCGCCGCCGCCGCTTCAGGCGTTGCGCGCCGCGCCCCTGGCGCGGGCGCGCGGCGCGTGGCGCGCCTTCACGGAAAACGCGCCTTATCCGCTGCGGGCGCGCGGCAAAAATGACATTGGCGTCGGCAGGACGCAAACGGCGCGTGGAATGCTGGCGCACGGCCTGCGTCTTCGCGCCGGACATGTCGACGCTTATTGTGTGCATACGCCCACGGATCGCAATTTTGCCGACGCGGCGCGCCTGACGGCGCAATTCGACACCCTTTGCGCCGCGCCGGACAACGCAGAAACAAGCCCGCGGCAGATGCTGGAATGCGCGATACTGGCGCTCGATCCGTGCGTCCCGTATCGCGTCGAATGGCGGGAGCGGACGCGGGATGCATGAAATGTCGCTGGCCGAGGGCATACTGCGGCAAGTGGAAGCGACGGCGCGGCGAGAGGCGGCGCGGCGCGTCACCCGCGTGATTCTGGAAATCGGCGCACTGGCCAGCGTCGAAATCGAGGCGCTGCGCTTTTGCTTCGACGCTGCGGCGCGCGACACGCTGGCGGCGACGGCGCAATTGGAAATTCGCGTTCTGCCGGGGCGGGGCTGGTGTATGCTCTGCGCTCAATCGACGCCGCTGGCCGCGCTGGCCGCGCCCTGTCCGCGCTGCGGCAGTTTTCAGGTGCAGCCGGTGAGCGGCATGGAAATGCGGATCAAGGAAATTGAAATCGAATAGGAGAAGGCAATGTGCACGACCTGCGGCTGTGAAAGCAACGACGCCATCCGGATCAATGGCGAAAGCATGACGCATACACACGAACACACGCATGAACATGAACATGCGCATGGACACACGCATGAACACGAACACGCGCACGAACATACGCATGGACATGAACATGCGCGCGGGCATGATGCAACGCGCAGGATCGCCATCGAGGCGGATATCCTCGCCAGGAACGACGCCCATGCGCTTGAAAACCGCAAGCGTTTCATGGAGGCCGCCTGTCTGGCGCTGAATCTGGTTTCCAGTCCCGGCTCCGGCAAGACCGCGCTGCTCGTCCGCACACTGGCCGCGCTGAAGGATGAGTTGCCGCTGGCGGTGATAGAAGGCGATCAGGAAACGCAGTTCGACGCGGATCGCATTCGCGCCGCGGGCGTTCCCGCCCTGCAAATCAACACGGGCAAGGGTTGCCATCTGGACGCGCGCATGGTGGAACGCGCGCTGGAAAAACTGCCGCCGCCGGAAGGCGGCATTCTGTTCATCGAAAACGTCGGCAACCTGGTTTGCCCCGCCGCCTTCGATCTGGGCGAAGCCGCCAAGGTCGCCATTCTCTCCGTCACCGAAGGCGAGGACAAACCCCTGAAATACCCGGACATGTTCCACGCCGCCCGCCTGATGCTGATCAACAAGATCGACCTTCTGCCTCATGTGGATTTCGACGCGGAAAAGGCGCAGACCCATGCCCGCCGCCTCAACCCGCAACTGCAAGGTTTTCTGCTTTCCGCCGCCAGCGGCGAGGGGTTCGATCGCTGGATCGACTGGTTGCGGGCGCAGTCCGCCCAGATCAAGGCCGCCCGCATCCGGCAGCTCGAAACGCAGCTTGCGCTACTGAAGGGATAGCCGCGCCATCCGCTGATCCGCCGCATGGCCGGAATGCAGCATGCGCTCGACGAAATGTTCGACGCCGCCATGCTCGTATTCGGCTTCCGGCCAGGTGAGCATGTGGGCGGCGAAGGCCCTGATGGCCTGCGCGGACGAGGATTCGGGCAGGACTTCGACAATGGGCTGGCAGAATTGCCCCAGCCGCTTCAGGCTGGCGTCGGCAGGGACGGCGCCGCCGTATTCGAGACAGGCGACGCCGCGTTCGCCGGCGACTTTTTTCAGGTTGTTGAAAATGATGAGGCCGTCCTGCGCGCTTTTGACGCGGTTGGCGAGAATGCGAAAATGCCGCCGGTCGAGGACGAGACTGACTTTCTTGATCAGCGCGTAAGCCTCGGTAATGGAGGCGCCGGAACCGGAGACCACCATCACGGCCTCTCCCGCCGCCAGCCCCCAGGGGGAAAAACCGCGCGCGTGATCGGGGGCGCTATCCACCAAGATCACGTCTATGGGTTCCGCCAGGCGGTTGATGCCTTCCAGCATGGCCCGCCGCTGCGCGGGCAAAAGACGGGTGAGCTGGCGGGCGGCGCGTCCGGCGGGCAACACCCGCACCCCGGGCGCGGGGGAAAACAGCACTTCCTCCAGCGCCAGTTGACGATTGACGACTTGCAGGAGATCGCCCGCGGGCGTGACGCCAAAAAACCCGCCCATGTGACGCGCGCCGCTGTTTTCATCGACAATCAGCACTTCCTCGCCTTGCCGCGCCAGCGCGACGGCGACATTGGCCGCCAGCGTGGTCTTGCCGACGCCGGGCGCGCCGGAGGCGAAAGTGACGACGCGCAATTGCCGCTGCGCAAACAGGCGCCGCAAGCCGGCGGCCTGGTCGACGCGAAAATCAGCCATGCCCGACTCCGGCGGCGGAGAGTCCGGCGTTGGCCATCATCAGGCCGGGTTCCAGTCCGGCGTAGCGATGCGCGCCCTCCGCGGTTTCCTTGAAGGCGCGATGCAGGAGATAGGCGCGGTTGGGCAGATGCAGGTCTTCCGGCACACGCTGACCGTTGGAGACGTAGCACAGGTTGAGGCCGTGGCGCATGACGGCGTCCAGCGCCGGGGCGAGGCTGGAGGTCTCGTCGATCTTGGTGAGGATGGCGCCGGAAAGGTCGCTGCCGCGATAGGCGCGCACCACGTCGTCCAGGGTGTCGCCGCGAGCGGTGGCGGAAAGCAGCAATAGACGACGCGCGGCGCTGCTGGCAAGCATGGCGTTCAATTCCGCCACCAGCCGGTCTTTCTGGCTCATGCCCATGGTATCGATCAGCACCATGTGCTTGTGGGCGAGTTCGCTCAGGGTTTGCCGCAATTCTTCCGCGTCCTTGGCAAGATGCACCGACACGCCGAGAATGCGGCCATAGATGCGCAATTGCTCATACGCGCCGATGCGATAGCTGTCGGTCGTCACCAGCGCCACCTTGCCAGCGCCGTGGCGCAACACGCAACGGGCGGCGAGCTTGGCCGTGGTGGTGGTCTTGCCGACGCCGGTCGGCCCCATCAGGGCGTAGACGCCGCCCTTGTCGACGATGTCCTGCCGGGCGACGCAAAGGGTTTTGTCGGCGACGCCCCGAATCCAGGCCAGCGCCTCGCCGATGTCCATGCCGGGCGGCAGACCGGCGGTGATTTCGCGGGAGAAGAGCGGGGAAAAACCGGCTTCCAGCATACGCCGCAACGCTTCCGTCTTTACCGGCTGGGCGCGCGCCGTCTCGCCCCAGGCGATGCCCGCCAGATGCTGCTCCACCATTTTTTTCAGGGTGCGGATTTCCTCGACCATCTCGGCGGAAACGACTTCCGCCGCGCGCGGCGCGGCGACCGGGGGGCGCGGCGCGGCAGGCGGCTTCAGGGCGTCATTGACGCCCCGCAGGGAAGCGGGCATGGGAATGGAGGCATTGACCAGGC
>JAITJU010000193.1 GCA_031278735.1 Zoogloeaceae bacterium | reverse complement strand
AGGCCGTCAGGTGGTTCAGGATTGCCGCCGAACAAGGATTTGCCAAAGCGCAATGCAATCTGGGTCATTTCTACCTGGATGGCAAAGGTGGCCTCAAAGAGGATGCGAACGAAGCAATCCGCTGGTTCAGGCTCGCCGCCGAACAAGGAATTGCCGACGCGCAACACATACTGGATCGGTGTCACTACAATCCCGCGCCAATCGAAAATGGGGAATCGCCAAGAGAAGTGCTGGCCGCTCACTTCGACGGCTATCTTCCGATCCGCGGCGGTTGGGGCTATTCTCGAAAGGAGGCATGTATCATCAACAGGGATGATCCGCTTGTTGACCCGTCAATACCTTTCCATGGAGTTGGCGTCGAATACGATTTTGTTAAACAGAGGATATACGAAGAGATGATCATCTCTCGTCCAAAATGTTTTAGATTCAGGTTTATCAGATGGGATATTAAAAGGCAGTGCCTTCATGATAAAGATGATGAAGACGGGAAATTATTTGATGAGTTGGTTTTCGACATTACCGCGCGTGATGGTCGGGGACAAATGGTGAGATTCACGAGAGATTTCTGGTTTGACATTACGAGTTTTTATGGAAAACAGGGAGGGATTTTCAATATCGACGGAATAGGCGTGTCGACCTCGTGAATATCTGACCCAATTCCGGGGCACAATATTGTTTTCATGAAAAACCTGAAATACATCAATCCCGCCATAAACCAGAAAAAATTTCCGGAAATGTTTCCCGTCGGAGATGGACAATCTCAAGCATCCGCTGGTGAAATTGGCCGATTTGATCGACAGCTCCGTCTTCGAAAGCCGCTGGGCGGAATTCTTTCCTTCGCGGAAGGGGCGTCCGGCCAGTTCACTGCGATTGATTGCGGGTTTGCCCTGCCCGCAACACAGGTTTGCCTGCCCGGATGAGGAACGGATCGGAAGGCGGGGCGAGAATCCGTACGGGCAACACTTCCGTGAAGAGACCTGCTTTCGGCATGAACCGCCGATCGATCCTTCATCAATGACTCGTCGGCGCCAGCGGATCGGAGAAGAAGGCGTCGAGTAGTTGCCGACGGAAAGCGTCGAAGCCGCCCGCCGGGGCAAGGCGGTCATGGCAAGGAGTTTTGAGAAGACATCATCGACACAACCGTGATGGAAAATGCGGTGGCGTATCCGACCGACAGTCGCTTGCGCGAACGGGCGCGCCAGCATCGGGTGAAATTGGCGGGCGCACTGGACATCCGGCGGCACCGGAACTACAACCGCGAAGCGCCTAGGTTGGCGGCGCGGGTCACCGCATCCGCAATTTCGTTGCTCCGAAGTGCTTTGAGAGGGGCTATTCATGACGGATCATTCCATGGTTAGCACTGTTATCGCATGATCGAACCATGCCGCCCGAAAAATGGTTGTCAATGCCGCTAATTTGCCGCATCGGGTTTCCTGTTTTCCTGATGCTCACATCCTGTAACAACTGGCAAGGTCAATGAATGCCGCAAGGGTCTAATATAGTAGGCAGGTTCGAGCGATTTTGACCGGAGGCGTATCATGAAAGCGATGGCGATGCTGTTCATGCTGGCGTTATTGTCGGGGTGCGCGACGCGCCACGCGGAATATGCGGGGTATGCAGAGTATCCGTATCCCCGTGTTCTTTTCGGCGCCCCCGGCTACTATTACCGGGTTGAGCGGTACAGCCCGGTCGTCGTGTATCCGGCGGCGCCCGCGCCGCGTCGCTGGCATGATGACGGCAAGGCGCATGGAAACGCGCTGACCGTTCCATCGTCGCCTCCGCGCGTGTCGCATGGCGTCGGCGGGCAGGCAAAGCCGCGTCCGCGAGCAGGCGGCCATCAAGGCCGGAATGGCGGCGATGTGTCCGCGCGCCCGGATCGCCGCGCGTCTTACAGCGGCGATGACAAGGGAAATGGCGGGCGCGCGTCCGCGACACCGCAACGCCAGGGCGGCAAGAGCGCGTTTGGCGCGAACCGGGCAATGCCCGCAAACCGGATAGGCGGCGCGCAATCGGGCGCCCGGAGCAAAATGACGCGCTAGAAGAAGGGACTGTAATCTGAACTGTGTACGAGTTTTTGATTGTTTATGATGCGGAGCTAACCGCAAGGAGCAGTTCATGAAACTGAGGGGCTGTCGCATTCCGCATGATTATAAACTGGCGCGATGAACAGATTGGGGTGTCGGTCATACCATGACGCGAGGGCGTTGATGGGAGATCGATGTCCGATAGTCGGTTGTGGAATGAAGCGGTTGTACGCCAGAGAAAATTCCTTTGGGGTCTCCCTGAGTTCGGCGGCGCTCCTGAAGCGGGTTTGTCGGCAGGGTTCGCTGATGCGGTCATTGAGGCGTTCGACCATGCCGTTTGTCTGTGGCGGCGCGGAAGATCAGGCGGCGGCGGGACTGCGCCGTCTGACCTCCGGCATGCATGCCGAACGTGTGGATCAAGGCGGAAATCTTCGATTATGCAGGCTGTCCGCATGGGACTTCCTTTTGCCCGGAAGCGCTTTTTTCATGGGCTGTCGCGCCCGGCGCAAACCGGAAAGGCCCCCCGATTTGGCGACAGGCGTTGTTGCGATTCTTGCTTTTGCGCGCCGTGAACGTGCGAAAATTCGCGCTGTCCCGATTTTTGAAGGGTTGACGGATGATGGACGAGGCGCTGTCCGTAATGACGCTGGCCGATCTGAACGAACCGCAGCGACATGCCGTCGCCTTGCCGGTAACGCAGCCGCCGACGCACGCGCTGATTCTGGCGGGCGCGGGAAGCGGCAAGACGCGAGTGCTGACGACCCGCATCGCCTGGCTGCTGGCGAGCGGGCAGGCGCGGGCATCGGAAATTCTGGCGGTCACTTTCACCAACAAGGCGGCGCGGGAGATGACCGCCCGGCTGTCGGTGCAGACCGCCGCGCATGTCCGCAGCCTGTGGGTTGGCACTTTTCATGGCCTGTGCCATCGTCTGTTGCGTTTGCATTACCGCGAGGCGAACCTGCCCCGGACCTTCCAGATTCTCGACATGGCCGACCAGTTGGCGGCGATCAAGCGGCGCGTGAAGGAGATGGGCGTCGATGATGAAAAATATCCGCCGCGCGAATTGCAGCATTTCATCAACGCGCACAAGGAAAAGGGCTTGCGCGCGGACGGCGTGGATGTCCATGACGCCATTTCGCGCAAGAAGGCGGAAATTTACGGCGAATATGAGGCGCAATGCCAGCGAGAGGGCGTGGCGGATTTCGCCGAGTTGCTGCTGCGCGCTCATGAACTTTTGTCGCGCGACGCGCCGCTGCGGATACATTACCAGCAACGCTTCCGGCATATTCTTGTCGATGAGTTTCAGGACGCCAACCGTCTGCAATACGATTGGCTCAAATTGCTGGCGGGCGGCGGGGCCGCGATGTTCGCGGTGGGGGACGACGACCAGAGCATTTATGCCTTTCGGGGCGCGGAAGTCGGCAACATGCGCGACTTCGAGCGCGAATTCGCGGGAGATCGGGTTATCCGTCTGGAGCAGAATTACCGCTCGCACGGTCATATCCTCGCCGCCGCCAACGGCCTGATTCGGCATAACCGCGATCGTCTGGGCAAGGCGTTATGGACAGAGGCGCGTGAAGGCGAGCTGGTGTGGGCGTATGAGGCGGAAAACGATCAGGAGGAAGCTGGTTTCGTGGTCGATGAGGCGCGCGCCTTGCTGGAAGAAGGCGTTCGTTGCGGCCAGATTGCCGTGCTGTATCGTTCCAACGCCCAGTCGAGGGTGCTGGAACATGAGCTTTTCGCGCGCGGCGTCGCTTACCGGGTATATGGCGGCCTGCGCTTTTTCGAGCGGCAGGAAATCAAGCACGCGCTTGCGTATTTGCGTCTCATCGCCAACCCGGATGACGATACCGCCTTTTTGCGCGTGGTGAATTTTCCCGCCCGCGGCATTGGCGCGCGCAGCCTGGAAAACCTGCAGGCAAGCGCGCGTCAGCTTGACGTGAGTCTATACGCCGCCGCCGCTTCGTTGTCCGGCAAGGCCGCCGTCGCCGTGGGCGGCTTCGTGCGGCTGATTGAGACGTTGCGCGCGGCAATCGGCGCGCTGTCCCTGCCGGAGCAGATCGAGCATGTCATCGAATGCAGCGGCCTTGCCGGACAATACCGGAACGAAAAGGAAGGAAGTGAACGTCTGGAAAATCTGGATGAACTCATCAATGCCGCCGCCGTTTTCGCGGACAGCGCGGAGGCGAGCGACGCCGACGAGGCGGGCGGGATGCTGCCCGCCTTTTTGACCCATGCCGCGCTGGAATCCGGCGAGCGTCAGGCGGGCGAGGGAGAGGAGGCGGTGCAGCTGATGACTGTCCACGCGGCCAAGGGTCTGGAATTCGACGTGGTTTTCATCACCGGACTGGAACAGGGGCTTTTCCCGCACGACAACGCCATGCAGGACGCGCGCGGGCTGGAAGAGGAGCGCCGCCTGATGTATGTCGCCATTACCCGCGCCCGCCAGCGCCTGTATCTTTCCTCGACGCAGACCCGCATGTTGCATGGCCGGATTCGCTACGCCACGCCTTCGCAATTTCTCGCGGAACTGCCGCCGGAATGCCTGAAACTGCTGTCGCGCCCGTCAGCGGCGCGCGCCGACGCCGTTTTTTGGCGCGAGGGCTTTGCCCCATTCAAGCGCGCCGACGCCTGCGAGCGCGAGACGGCGGCAGTGTTGCCCGGCGGCTTGAGGCTGGGGATGAACGTGCGTCACGCCAAATTCGGTTTTGGCGTCATCATTGGCACGGAAGGATGCGGCGGCGACGCCAGGGTGGAAGTCAATTTTGGCGGCGCGGGCATAAAATGGCTGGCGCTGGCTTACGCCAAGCTGGAACCCGCGACGACATGAAATTTCTGCTTATCCTGCTTCTGGCCTGGATCGTCTGGCGCATTCTGCGGCCTGCGGCGCGCAGGAAGATGCCGCCGCCATTCCATGCGCCTTCCGAACGCGAGGGCGAAAAAATGCTTGCCTGCGCGCATTGCGGCGTCTATGCGCCGGAACGCGAAATGCTGCGCGACGCGGAGGGACGTTGTTATTGCTCTCCCGAACACCGGGCGGCGGGGGAAAAAAGCGCGTGAACGCCCGCAAGAACAGGATTGAGCGCCGCTTTTCGCATTTCGTGGAAGACGACAGGAATCCGCACTGGGGTTCCTTTCGCGTCTTCAACGCCTATCGGCTCATCGTGGCGCTGCTGATCGGCCTCATGTCCTTTCTGCCCTGGGACGAACCCCTGATTTCCCTGAAGAGCGGCAACATCAGCATCGTCATTGGCATCGAGACGACCTACGTTGCCCTGACGATACTGGGGGTTTATCTCTCGCTTTTCTGGCGCAAGCTGTTTTATTTTCAGGTGACCTTGCAGGCGCTGGTGGACGCTTTTTGCATCAGCGCCGTCATGCTGGCGCTGGGCGGGATGCGAAGCGGGCTGGGCGGCTTGTTGCTGGCTTCCGTGGCGGGTTCCAGTCTGGTGGCGCAAGGGCGTCTGGTGTTGTTCTATGCGGCGGTATCCACCGTCTGCGTCCTGACGGCGGAATTTTTCTCCGGCCTGATGGCGCCCGGGCGCGGCAGCGTGTACATGGCGCAGGCCGGATTTTTGAGCCTGGGCTTTTTCGCCACCGCCATTTCCGCCTATCTTCTGCGGCAGCGCATTCTTTCCAGCGCCGCCATTGCCCATCAGCGCAGCATCGAGCGCGACGATCAGATCGAAATCAGCAGGCAGATCATGGATCGCATGCAGGACGGCGTGCTTGTGGTC
>JAITJU010000102.1 GCA_031278735.1 Zoogloeaceae bacterium | reverse complement strand
GCTTCAGCGTGGCGATGAACCAGCGCGCCATTTCGCCCAGCGTAAGACCGTGGCGCATGGGCAACGCGCCCGCGCCGACAAAGCTTTCCCATCCGGGTTTCAGCCGCAGGCCTTCCACGGGGCGACCAGCGGGATTGGGACGATCCAGTATCCAGACTGCCTTGCCATGTTGCGCCGCAGCTTCCAGCACATAACGCAAGGTCGTCAGAAAGGTGTAGACGCGACAACCCAAATCCTGCAAATCAACGAGCAAAACATCGAAATGTTCCAGCATGGCCTCGGTCGGACGGCGCGTTTCGCCGTAGAGACTGAATACCGGAATGCCCAGCCGCGAGTCGATGAAATCCGGCGACTCCACCATATTGTCCTGTTTGTCGCCCCGCAATCCATGTTGCGGGCCGAAGGCGGCGGTAAGCTCAATATCGGGAAGCCGGGCAATCGCGTCAAGCGCGTGCGTCAGATCCTGCGTTACGGAAGCCGGGTGTGCCAGTAAGGCAAGCCGCCGCTTCGCCAAGGGGCGGCGCAGATCCGCTTCGCGCAAAAAACGATCGAGTCCGAAAAGCGTCATATCAGGATAGGATCAAGGCGAATTGGACGGGATGATGGAAGTCCGGCAATCCCGGCGGGTGGCGTAATGCCCAGTAAGCAAAACGCCCCTCCAGTCTTTCCAGAACGACGGCGATCGCCAGACGCAAAGGCGCGGCGGGCGTATCTTGCCAGCGCATTTCGGGCGCGGGCAGGGGGCGTGGCGACAGGGGCGCGGGCTGGCGATAGCCGGAAAAATCAAAAGCCGCCCATTGTCCGCTGCGGGAAAAATTGTATTCACGGTAGGCCGACCGGCCTGCCGTCGCCAAAAAGACCTCGCAGCAACTATGCGCCCAGAGACGATTGGCATCGAGTTTTTGTCCGGGCACAGGAAAGAGGAAGGCCAAGAGATCACCGCAAAGACGGTAATTCAGGCGCAGGCCATTCTCTTTCGACCAGGCGCCCGCAACCGTGACCGCATCCGCCTCCGAAACGGGAGAATCCGGATGCGGCAGCAAGGCGGCGGAAAAACGGATGGACGTCATGTTGCGGCGCGGCGCAAACGATCATGAATCGCGTTCCACGTGGAACCCATTGGCGGCGCTTCCACCGCAATCCAATCCAGCGCCGCGTCATCCAGTTCGCGCAGGCTGGCGTAAAGCCCCTGGGCGTATCGCACAGGATCGTCGGGCAGCGTGCGGCAAAGTTGCGCATTCGGTTGCGCTTGAAGGGACAAGGCCGCGCAACGACGTCCGGCGGCGGCCTGTTGCGCGAGAAAATCCGGCAGCGCCGCCGCCTCCAAAAGGCGCAATGGCGTGGTCGGCGCATAGTGGGAAGTCAGCGAACCGGAAACACGCGGTGCGGAAGCGGCGGACTTCTCCGTTCGCAACCGAGGCGGTTCGCCCAGCACTTCGGCAAGGGCAAGCGCATCCAAAGCGCCGGGGCGCAAGATTTCCGCGCCGCGCGCCGCAAAGCGTGAAAGGTCGAGAATGGTGGATTCAATGCCCACGGAACAGGCGCCGCCATCCAGTACCAAGGACACCCGTTCACCCAGCTCGGCGCGCACATGCGCCGCCGTGGTCGGGCTGATGCGGCCAAAACGATTGGCCGAAGGCGCCGCCACGCCATCCTGTCGCGCGCGTGCGGCAAAAACGCGCAGAAACCGTAAGGCCAGCGGGTGCGCCGGGATTCGCAGGCCCACGGTGTCCTGTCCGCCGGTCACGATCATTGGCGTCCGATCCTGTTTTTTCAGGACAAGGGTAAGCGGTCCCGGCCAAAAGGCTTCCGCCAGCTTCCAGGCCACCGGCGGAATCGCCTTCGCCCAGCGCGCCAACGCCGCCGTTTCCGCCAGATGCACGATCAGCGGATGCTGGGCGGGTCGCCCCTTGGCGGCAAAAATTTTCGCCACCGCCGCAGGATTGGCGGCGTCCGCACCCAGACCATAGACCGTCTCGGTTGGAAAGGCGACCAGTTCCCCCGCCTGCAACAAAGCAGACGCCCGTGCGAGCAAAGCATCATCGAAAGCGCCGGAAGGCGTAAAATCGGGCATGGCGTCTCAATCTGGAATGCGGCTTTTGCGGCCTGTTGCAAGATAGGCGCGCCAGACTAGCATTTTATCCCGCAAAAATCACGTCCATTCGGCATTGCTTGTGTTAAATTGATTTTTGACGAATTTCTTATAAGCGCCTTCGCTTCTCATGCACTGGAAAGAACACTATGCCCTGGGGTATCCGCTGATGGACGCGACGCATCAGGAGTTCGCGCGTCTGGTGCGTCTGCTGGCGGAAACAGAAGCCGCGACGGCAACGGAGAACAGGGAAAGCAAAACCGCGGCGGTGGCGGCGGCGATGGAAGCCCTGTTGCGACATTCGGAACGGCATTTTGCCCAGGAGGATTTCTGGATGGTAAAAAGCGGATTTCCGCCCTTGTTGTGCCATGTGGGCGAGCATCAGCGTGTGCTGGCTTCCCTGCGAAGCGTCCTTTGCATGGTCAAGAACGGGCATTCGGCATTGGGCAAAACGGCGGCGCGCGAGCTGGAAAGCTGGTTCGAGCGTCACGCGGTCAGCATGGACGCGGCGCTGGCGCAACATATGCGGCAGGCGGGCTATACGCCGACAGCCCTTGAAGCACAAGACATTTAGCGGTTGCGCCGAGTCTTGGAAATCCCGTGTCGGAAAAAGGCAAGGACAACTCCCATGCGAAAAGGCCAACACGGCGGACGTCGGCGAAAAACGAAAAAATGGTCGCATTTTCGCCCGTTTCTTGCCAATATCGCGGCGCTGCTGTGCGCCGTGATCGGGTTTTGCGTCATCTGGATGGCGCGCGCGGATCAAGGCATGACCGATATCCGGCTGCGCCTGCAAGACATGCGCTCGGACATCGATCTAGCCCTGCAGAACGCGATTGCGAATAGCCAAATTCTGCGCGCGAGCGCGGAACGCGAACTGATGCGCGACAGCCGCGAGGAAACTCACAGGGAACTGGCGCTGCTCATGCCGGATGGCGACGGGTTTGTCACCGGCAGTCCGCCGGAATCATCGAATGCGCCTCAAAGCTGTCTTTTGGGAAACCAGGAAATCCCGGAATTTCACAGCGCGCGCGCGCGGGAGATGGCTTCGGCGCTGGCGCTCGCCCCCTTGATGACGGAAGTCCAGAAAATCATGCCTGGCGTCGGCTGGGTGTATTACGCCTCGTTGCAGGGTTTTGCCAGCCTGTCTTCTGTCAATGCGCATTTTCCCTGCCAGACGCCCTGGCGCGACAAATTCATTGATCGTCTGTATTTTGAGCAGATGGGGCCGCGCCTGAATCCCGAACATGCCGTTCGCTGGCTGAATGTTCGTCTCGATCCGACGGGGCAAAGGGTCATAACCAGCCTGGCCGCGCCGGTCTACGATGCGGACGGCAAGTATCGCGCTTTCGTGGCGACAGATTTTCCGCTGGAAACCCTGAAGCGTTTCCTGAATCTGCCGGAACCCGCGCTCGGGCACTATTACATCGTTAACCAGGAAGACCAGGTGTTGCTGACATCCCAGGAAATTCACGCGGCCCGCGAGGTGCAATATCTGCGCGACCTGCTGCCGGAAACGCTCAAAAGCATGGCGCACGTGGCCTTTCCGCGCCAGCGGGATCGCTGCCTGTACGCGGACAAATGGCAGGTTTGCAATGAATATATGCAAGGAGCGCCCTGGCGGCTGCTCTACGTTGCCAACGACTGGGACATTCATATCTATCACCTGTTCAGGATGAAATTCGAGATGACCGGATTTGCCCTGATGCTGCTGCTGCTCGTCGCGCTGGAAATGCGCCGCCGCTTCACCCAGTCCATGCGCGAGCGCAACGGCCGCTACCTGCACATCATCGAAAGTGCCGAACAGGGTTTCTGGATATGGAATCTGGAAACGCGCGAATTTTTCGCCAATCCGTACTTCGACGCGCTTACGGGTTACGCCCACGGCGAATCGCCGCTGCGTCAACCGAATTGGAGCAAGCATGTCGCCGATGAGGACGCGCGTCGCATTCGCGCTTCCCTGCGAAGTTATCTGCACAGCCACAAGCCCTATCACCAGATTGAATTCCAGATGCGCGCGAAGGCCGGCGGCTGGCGTTCCCTGCTGTCGCGGTGCCGCGTGGTGGAACGGGATGAGCGCGGTCGCCCCGTCATCATCTCCGGCACGCTCATGGACATCACCGAACAGCGCAAGACGGAAAGCCAGTTGCTCAAGGCCAAACAGGAAGCGGAAAAGGCGCGTCACGAAGCCGAGGAAGCCAATGTCGCCAAGTCGCGTTTTCTTGCCATTGCCAGCCACGACCTGCGCCAGCCGCTACAGGCAAACAATCTTTTCGTCTCCGCGCTGGCGCGCACCCGGCTGTCCAACGACCAGCGCACCATTATCCAGAACATGACGCTTGCCACGAAAACCTTGAGTGAATTGCTGGACGCGCTGCTGGACATTTCCCGTTTCGACGCGGACGTGATTGTGCCGCAACTGGCGCCGGTGGAGGTGTACAGCATTTTTCAGCGCATCGACAACGAGTTTGCCGCGCAGGCCATGAAGAAAAACCTGCGCTTCAAGATTTTCCTGCTCGCGCAGCCGATCATCATTCTCACGGATCACGGCTTGCTCACCAATATTTTGCGCAATCTGGTCAGTAACGCCATCCGCTATACCGACATGGGCGGCGTCCTCATCGGCGCGCGTTTGCGCGGCAACGTTCTCCTGATTCAGGTCTGGGACACCGGCATCGGCATCAAGTCCGAGCAATTGCCCTATATCTACGAAGAGTTTTATCAGGCTGACAATCCCCAGCGCGACCGTGGACGCGGCCTGGGACTGGGGTTGGCCATCGTGCGCCGAATGACCGGATTGCTGGGCTATGGCCTGACCTGCAAATCCCGCTATGGCCGCGGCAGCCTGTTCGAGCTTGCCATCCCTCTGGATACGGGCGGGCTGCATTACCTGCCCCTGCATCACGAACCCTCCGCCGACGCGCGCAATAATATTGAAGTTCTGGCAAACCGCCTGTGCATCCTGATCGAAAACGATCCGATCGTCATTTCCGCGTTGCAAATCTGGCTGGATAGCCACAACATTCGCACTCGCTGTTTCAGCGACAGCGAACGCGCCCTTGCCGATCCGGAAATTACCGCCGCCGATTTTTTCATCGTCGATTACCGCATTCCCGGCAAAATCAACGGCCTCATTTTCATGAACATCCTGCAAACCCGCATGAAACGTCCCATTTGCGGCGTCATTCTCACGGGCGACGCCGCCCACGAACAACTGGACACTTTCGCCAATGCCGCCTGGCCGGTGCTGCACAAACCCGTATCGCCCAACCTGCTGCTGGAAACCCTGGCGCGGCAATGGTGGGAAAAACACCCGGAAAAACCACATGAAAAAAAATCGCGCTGAATCCGCACAAAACGCTTCCCCCGTCGTCGGCGCGCGCGTCTCCAAACTGCTTGCGGAACGCGGTCTTTGTTCGCGCCGGGAGGCTGACCGCTACATTGAGCGCGGGCAGGTGTTTGTTGATGGCGTCCGGGTTACGGAACTGGGGACGCGCGCCGCTCCCGACGCTTGCATCACGCTGGATGCGGCGGCAAATCAGACGCAGGCGCAACAGGTCACCATCCTGCTGCACAAACCCGTCGGCTTCGTCTCCGGCCAACCGGAACCCGGCTATAAACCCGCCATTGTCCTGATTCGCCGGGAAAACCAGTGGCGGGAAGCGAAGCACCCGGAACAACGGGACTTTGACCCGCGCCACCTGAAAGGATTGGCGCCTGCCGGTCGCCTCGACATTGATTCCGTCGGCCTGCTGGCGCTTACCCAGGATGGTCGTATCGCGCGCCAGTTGATAGGCGAGGATTCCGGCGTGGAAAAAGAATATCTGGTGCGCGTCACCGGCCAGCTTGCCGCTGATGGCCTCGCTCGCCTGCGCCACGGTCTGACGCTGGATGGCGAAAAATTAAAGCCCGCGCAGGTCGACTGGCAGAACGCCGACCAGTTGCGCTTCATTCTGCGCGAAGGCAAAAAACGCCAGATCCGCCGCATGTGCGAACTGGTGGGGCTTTCCGTCACGGGCTTGAAACGTGTGCGCATCGGCCAAATCCGCCTCGGTCGGCTCCCGCTTGGCCGCTGGCGCTACCTGCGCGCGGACGAGCGGTTCTGACCGGCCTGCCGTCCGGCGTCAAGTATTGGATAGCCCGCCCAGCGCATTCATCAGGTCCGGGAGAAAGCGGGTAAATTCGCCGGACATCAGGGCGAATTCGGCGTCAAAAACCGCGTCGGCGTCGTCACTCGTCCGTTCGGTTTCTTCCTTCAGCACGTCGAGAAATTCCAGGCGTTTCAATTCGCCTTTTTCCGTGAGGACGAAGGCGACGCGCGCGTTCCAGGTCAGCGCCAGACGGGTGGGCAGTTTACCGGCGGCGATATGGGCGCGGATTTCATCGGCGGCCTCGTCATTCAGGGGGTGACGCACATAGCGCACGGCGGCGCGTTCCTCGTGTGCGGCTTTCAATTCACAGTCCCGGTCTATGGTGAATCCGGCGGGCGCATCGCCCTCCACCAGCCAGTCGGCCATTGCCGACGCGGGCGAAATCCGCGTCTGCGTCAGCGTCAGCGGCAGGTCGTCCAGACAATGGCGCAGGTGCTCCAGCGCTTCTTCCGCCTTGACGAGACTGGCCGCGTCGACGCCCAGCCATCCGTGTTCCCGGTCTATCCACACCGAAGTCTTGCGGCGGCAGGTAAAGGCGCGCGGCAGCAGCTCATCGCGCACCTGTTCCTTCAAATCGCGCAGCGTCTTGCGCCCTGGCGGATAACCCTGTTCGGCGGCGATCTTTTCGGCGCGCAGCAAGGTTTCCTGTTGGATCACCATGGCGGGCAACAAACGGCTTTCCGTCATCAGCGTTATCAGGCATTGCCCGCCCGCGACGTGCACGAGATCGTCCGCCGTTGCGCGCGGCGGAGTCCAGCCGCGACTGGCCGCCTCCAGATTGCCGCAGGGGTGAAAAATGCCCCGGCCAAGCTGCTCGGCAAGATCAGGGAAAGCAAGATTCCAGGGCGCGGGCAGGCGATAAAGTTGCAGGTTTTTGAACCACATGTCGATTCCTGAGTGTGAGAAAAATCAAGGCATCAAGCCAAACGTTTTGCGCGCGAACACCAGATCCCGCACACCGTGCCCCAGCCTGAGGCCGCGCCGCTCGAATTTGGTCAGGGGCCGCCAGTCCGGTCGGGGCGCGTACTCCCTGGCCGTGTTCACAAGGCCGGGTTCGGCGGCGAGGACTTCCAGCATCCAGGCGGCGTATTCCTCCCAGTCGGTCGCGCAGTGCAGATAGCCGCCGGGTTTCAGGCGGCTGGCCAGCAGCGCGGCAAAGGCGGGCTGGATCAGGCGGCGCTTCCAGTGGCGCTTCTTGGGCCAGGGGTCGGGGAAAAAGACATGGATGCCCGAAAGCGAGGCTTCCGGCAGCATGTCGCGCGCGACTTCCACGGCGTCGTGCTGGATGACGCGAAGATTGGCAAGCCCCATTTCGGCAATCCGTTTGCACAGGCTGCCGACGCCGGGCGTGTGCACTTCCACGCCCAGATAGTCGTTTTCCGGGTGATCGGCGGCGATGCGGGCGGTCGTCTCGCCCATGCCGCAGCCGATTTCGAGCACCTTCGGCGCGGCGCGGCCAAAGAGCGCGTCCAGGTCGAGCAGCCTTTTCGCGTAGGGCGCGCCGATCTTCGGCATCATCGCGTCCCGATAGCGCGCCTGCGCCCCGGACAGATGCCCCTGGCGACGGACGAAACTGCGGATGTGCGCGCGGGGTTCCGGCGCGCGGCTCGTTTTCGGCGCATTCATCGTAAAACTAACTCCGGTTTGAAACCCCGCCCGTAAGAAAGGCGCGAAGGTGGAGACCCCGGCCGGAAGGCCGGGGTCTCCACCGTAGCCATTGGGGAGGGGAAAGAAACCCCTTCCTGATTCGTTTTGAGCGACTTCGCATGAATACCTGTCGCTCATTCGTTGCTTTCCCGGTTCTTCAACTCGGTTTTGACTGCCTGCGCGATCAGATCGGAGACCCGCGTGATTTCCTGCTTTCGTTTCCTGTCGATGGCGGCATGTCTAGCCGCCCAGTCTGGCTGCTCCTGAAATTCGGTATAGCGCCAGATATTCTCCATTTCCTGCGGTGACAGGAAAGTCTCGAAAATCCCTGTCATTTTCTGGCGATAGGCTTCCGACCGGGCCAGCGCCTTCTTTTCCGGGATTTGCGCCAGCAAATTCGCGCGGAGCTGTATCAGACGGTCGCTGGCCGAATCGGTGTAATTCGCTGCCGCCAACCCTGTGGTGCTTTCCGGTATCATTGCCTCCACAAAGGCGGATTCCTGTGCGTCCATGCGCGCCAATCTGTCAGGCAGGTCGCGCGCGCGCAGGGAGGAGAGCACCAGCGCGTACTCCATTTCCTGCGGCGTATAGAGGTCGGACAGGGTTTCCTGCAAACCCTGCCGAAAACCCCCGGATTGAAGCGCCTTGCGCAACAGCGCCCCGCACTCGTCATGGCTGTGGTTGGGAATTTTGGGACAGAATCTGGCGATGCTCTCTCTGGTTCCCGGCGTATCTTCCGAAAGCTCTTCTA
>JAITJU010000120.1 GCA_031278735.1 Zoogloeaceae bacterium | reverse complement strand
CATATGGCATTCATGCGATTACCCTGCCTGGATCTGTCGCGATCTTTCCGGGCGCGGCGCAGATGCCGTTTGTCGTCTCTGCCTTGCGACAGGCAAAGCGTGTCGACGGCAGGATCAGGGCGCGAGCGCCTGATCGAAATCCGCAATCAGATCGTCCGCGTCCTCGATGCCGACGGAAACGCGCACCAAATCCGGCGTGATGCCGGCGGCGCGCTGCGCCTTCTCGTCCAGTTGCGCGTGGGTGCTGGAGGCGGGATGCAGAACACCGGTGCGCGCGTCGCCGATATGCACGACGAGCGCCGCCACCTTGAGCTTTTGCGCGAAGCGGCGGATGGCGGGAACGCCGCCCTTCATGCCGAACGTCAGGATGCCGCTGCCGTTTTCGTGGTCGAAGAACTGTTTGATGCGCTTTTTGCCCGTGGGGTCGAGTCCAGGATAATTTACCCAGGCCACGCGGGCGTGTCCGGCGAGGAAGCGGGCGAGCGCCAGCGCGTTTTCGCCGTGGCGCGGCATTCTCAGATGCAGGGTTTCCAGGCCGAGATTGAACAGGAAGGCGTTCATGGGATTCAGGCAGGCGCCGAAGTCGCGCAGAAACTGGGCGCGCGCCTTGAAAAGGAAGGGCGACTGCGGGAATTTTTCCGTGTAGATGACGCCGTTGTAAGTCGGGTCGGGCGTGGTGAACTCCGGGAAGAGGCCGTTCTTCCAGTCGAAATTGCCGCCGTCAATCACCACGCCGCCAATGCTGGTGGCGTGACCGTCGATATATTTCGTGGCGGAATGGGTAATGATGTTGGCGCCGAGTTGGAAGGGTCGGCAAAGAAATGGCGTCGCCAGCGTGTTATCCACGATGAAGGGAACGCCGTGCTGGCGGGCAAGGCGGGAAAGCTTGCTGAAATCGAGAATGGTCAGGCCGGGATTGCCGATGGTTTCCCCGAAAAGCACGCGGGTTTCCGGGCGAAACAGTTTTTCGATTTCGCGCGCGGGCGCGTCTGGCTCAAAAAATGTGGCGTTAACGCCAAATTTTTTGAGTGTGCTGTTGAAGAGTGTAAAAGTGCCGCCATAGAGCGTGGAAGCGGCCATGATGTGATCGCCCGCCCGCACGATGCTGGCGATGGCGAGCAGGGTCGCCGCCTGCCCGGAAGCCGTCGCTACCGCGCCCGCGCCGCCTTCCAGCAGATTGATTTTCGTCTCGAACCCCGTCACGGTGGGATTGCCGGTACGCGTATATTTGTAGCCGAATTCCTGCAAGGTCATCACCCGGTTGACCTGGTCAATATCCTCGTATTTGTAGGTCGTGCTCTGGATGATGGGCAAAATGCGCGGCTCGCCCACGGCGGGGCTGTGTCCGGCCTGTATGCAGCGGGTGGCGAACCGGAGCGGCGCGGGCGCGGCAGGTTGCGTGGATTGGACGGACCGGGCGACAGCTTTCCGGGCAGCCTTGCGAGGTTTTTTCTCCGCTTCGCGGGGTTTCTTGCCGACAGATCGGATCATGACAATACCAAGTAAATGTGTGGAGGAAGAAATTTAGAACAGGATACGCGATAGTATATATCGCAAATAGAATAGTTCATTTGATCCATAGAACAAATTTCTATTAGGCGTTTAGCCCCGGAATTTTCTGGCGCTATTCCGTCTTCTACTTGGAAAGATGCGTTATGGGACAAGTTTTACACGGCGGGACTATGACGACTTCAGGCGGTGCGTTAAGCGATACAGCATAGTCAAGAGCGCATAAGCGCCTTGGCGGCGCGCTTTTGTATCAACCCGAAGACCGTCGCCAAATGGAAAAAGCGCCAATCGGTCCGTGATCTGCCCACTGGCCCCAAACAGCCGCACTCCACAGTGCTCTGCGCCGATGAGGAGGCGATCATCGTGGCCTTTCGACGGAAGATCCAAAGGCGCTCTGGGAAGCGAGACTTTTCAGCTTCAACATTTTCGATCGCCAATTGGAAAATTTTGCACTATCCTGCCGTCTTGTACGCCGCAGGCGTGCCTGTTTACCAAAGATTGGCCGATCCATGCCCACGAACGACAACAAAAGTGGAATTCTCACCCTCAAGGAAATCGCCGGGCGCCTGAAAGTCGCGGAGCGGGCGATCCATCGGCTCGCCGCAGCCAGGAAAATTCCAGCCTTCAAGGTCGGCGGGACGTGGCGGTTCCGCATGGCGGACATGGGCAGATGGATCGCCGCGCAGTCGAAAAAGCCGGAGGCAAAATGAGCGCGCGCCGAACCACGCCTTCAGGGATGTCCGCCTGATGGAGATCATCGACAACATCAATCGCCTGCTCGGTGATGACTTGAAGCAGACCCTCCAGCCCGGCGCAAAGCGGAAGGTTGCGGCGTCCTGCTTCTCGATGTACGCCTGCGAGGCCTTGAAGGCAGAACTGGAACAGATCGGGGAATTGCGCTTCATCTTCACCGCGCCCGCCTTCGTTGCGGATGAGGCGACGGACAGGATTCGCCGCGAGCGCAGGGAGTTCCACATCCCCAAGCTTGACCGCGAGCGCAGCCTCTACGGCAACGAGTTTGAAATCCAACTGCGCAACAAGCTCACGCAGCGCGCCATCGCCAGGGAATGCGCCGACTGGTTGCGACGCAAGGCCACATTCCGCAGCAACCGCAGCAAGGCTCCGATGCAGCAGTTCGCCTGCGTGCAGTCGGTAGAGGCAAGCGCCGCCTATCTGCCGCTGCATGGGTTCACTGCCGCCGCGCGGCGACTCAGAACCGAACTGGAAGCAATCAAACGATGACCGACGACACCGTACCGTTACTCAAGACGCGCTTCGATGCCCTCAGCCAACACATCCCGGACGAAAACATCGAGTTCTGGTTTGCCCGTGACCTGATGGAGCCGCTGGGTTACAGCCGCTGGGAGAACTTTCAGGCCGTGGTTGAGCGCGCAATCGACTCTTGCAAATCAACAGGTTACAACGAGACTGACCATTTTCGTGGCGTCACGAAAATGGTCAGGGTCGGCAGTGGCGCTGAACGCCCGGTCGATGATTTCATGCTCACCCGCTACGCCTGCTACCTGGCTGCCCAGAACGGTGATCCACGCAAGCCGCCCATTGCCTTCGCCCAGAGTTACTTTGCTGTTCAGACGCGCAGGCAGGAACTGATTGAAGAGCGTATGCGTCTGCAAGCCCGACTGGACGCGCGCGACCGTCTGCGTGAGTCGGAAAAGACCCTGTCGCGGAATATCTACGAACGTGGCGTGGACGATGCCGGATTTGGCCGTATCCGCGCCAAGGGCGATGCCGCTCTGTTCGGCGGCAACGCCACTCAGGTGATGAAGGAACGTTATGGCATTGTGCAGAGCCGCCCACTGGCCGATTTTTTGCCCACGCTGACCATTGCCGCCAAAAACCTGGCTACCGAGATAACCAACCACAACGTCATGCAGGACAACCTGCGGGGCGAACACGACATAACCCATGAGCATGTGCAGAACAACCAGAGCGTGCGCAACATGCTGGGGCAACGTGGCATCAAGCCGGAACAGCTGCCAGCGGCAGAGGACATCAAGAAACTGGAACGGCGTGTCAAATCCGACGAAAAGCGCCTGGAAAAGCAATCCGGCAAATTGCCGAAGCCGAATAGTGAGAAGTGACATGGACAAACTGAAAATGCGCTCGCCCGACCTGACCGACGCCAATATCGCGCGTATCCGCGAGCTGTTTCCCAATTGTGTGACGGAGGCGCGGGGCGAGGATGGCGGCGTCCGGCTGGCGGTGGATTTCGACCAGTTGCGGCAGGAACTGTCCGCCGCCATCGTCGAAGGGCCGCAGGAGCGGTATCACCTCAACTGGCCGGGCAAGCGCGAGGCGCTCTTGACCGCCAACGCGCCGATTGCCAAAACGCTGCGGCCCTGCCGCGAGGAAAGCGTGGATTTCGATACGACGAAGAACCTGTTCATCGAGGGCGATAATCTGGAAGCCCTGAAACTCTTGCAGGAGACGTATCTGGGCAAGGTGAAGCTGATTTACATCGACCCGCCGTACAACACAGGGAATGACTTCATTTACGAGGATGACTTCGCCGAAAACACGGAAGCGTATTTGCGCCGTTCCAATCAGGTGGACGCGGAAGGCAATCGTTTGGTTGCCAATACGGCGGCCAATGGGCGGTTTCATTCTGATTGGTTAAGCATGATCTATCCACGTCTCAAGGTAGGACGCAATTTACTTGCTGAAGATGGTGTGCTGTTTGTCTCTGCCGATCACCACGAATCAACAAATCTTCGTAAACTCTGTGACGAAATTTTTGGCGAGCAAAATTTTCAAGCCGACATTTCGTGGCAGAAACGATATACACGAAGCAATAACACGCGGGATTTTACTACGGTCGTAGAGCATATCCTTGTCTATAGTCGCTCTGATGCATTTGAAGTAAACCTTCTTCCCCGCACAGATGAAGCCGATGACCGCTATTCAAACCCAGACAATGATCCGCGTGGCTCGTGGAAGGGAGCATCTTTCCTAAATCCTGCCACACCAGAACAGCGTCCCAATCTTTGCTACCCCATAACGAATCCAAACACTAAGCTGACTACAATGCCTAGCACTAACGCTTGGCGTCGTTCAAGAGATGAGTTTGAGCGGCTACAAAATGAAGGACTCCTTTATTGGGGAATAGATTGTGATGCGCCTGTTCCTTCAATCAAAATGTTTCTTTCAGAGGCTCGTGGATTGACTCCAATAAATTTTTGGGAACACACCTACGCTGGAAATACAGACGATGGAACTCGTGATGTTACTTTGCTATTTGAGAACAAGGTTTTCAATAACCCTAAACCCGTTCAATTGATGAAACGCATCCTAGAACATGCAACAACATCCGATTCGATTATTCTCGATTTCTTCGCGGGTTCAGGAAGCATGGCTCATGCAATCCTGGAAAAAAATGCAGAAGATGGCGGTGAGCGTCGATTCATCATGATTCAACTTGATGAGGAAGTTCCCGATGACTCAACGGCTCGTAAAGTCGGATACGGTACCATTGCCGAAGTAAGCAAAGAACGCATCCGCCGCGCGGGCAAGAAAATCCGCGAAGGCAACCCGCAAGTAGACGTCGGCTTTCGCGTATTGAAGATCGACACCTCCAACATGGCCGATGTCTACTACACCCCCGACGCGCTGGAAAAGGGGAATATCGAACTGTTCGTCGACAACATCAAGCTCGACCGCAACGCCGAAGACCTGCTGTTTCAGGTGATGCTGGACTGGGGCGTTGACCTCGCCTTACCCATCGAGAGGAAAATCCTTCAGGACAAGGAGGTATTCTTCGTCGATGGCGATGCGCTCGCCGCCTGTTTTGATGACGCGGGCGGCATTGATGAACCCTTCGTCAAGGAACTCGCCACGCACAAACCGCTGCGCGTGGTGTTCCGCGACGCCGGGTTCAGGGACAGCGCGGCCAGGATCAACGTCGGGCAAATCTTCCGGCTGCTGTCTCCCGCCACCGAAGTGAAGAGCATCTGAGACGGCTCATGAACGACAACGCACTGACCGCCGCATCCGCTGCCGGATACGCCGACTGGCTGGCCGAACTCAAAGAGCGCATCCACACTGCGCAGCA
Source organism: Zoogloeaceae bacterium (assembly GCA_031278735.1). GTDB lineage: Bacteria > Pseudomonadota > Gammaproteobacteria > Burkholderiales > Rhodocyclaceae > Azovibrio. The sequence goes on along the minus strand of JAITJU010000120.1, from coordinate 1,654 downwards.
GCGCGCTACGCTTGCTGTCAATCGAGAATTGGTGCTGCTGTATTGGCAAATCGGCCACGGCATTCTGGAACGCCAGTCCAGCCGGGGCTGGGGCAGCAAGGTCGTGGATACGCTGGCGCGCGATTTGCGCAATGCCTTCCCGGACATGAAGGGGTTTTCCCCACGCAACCTCAAATACATGCGGGCGTTTGCCGAAGCATGGCCCGATCTGGAATTTGTGCAGCAAGCTGCTGCACAATTGCCGTGGTTCCATCTCTGTACTTTGCTGGATAAGCTGGAAAGCCGCCAGGAACGGGACTGGTATATCGCGCAGGCTCTGGAAAACGGCTGGTCGCGCAATGTGCTGGTGATGCAGATTGAAACCGGCTTGCGTCAGCGTACAGGCAATGCCGTCACCAATTTCAGCCAACGCCTGCCCCAACCGCAGTCCGACCTGGCGCGCGAATCCTTGAAAGACCCGTATCGGCTGGACTTTCTCGGCTTGGGCAAGGAAGCGCGGGAACGCGCCATCGAGGATGCGCTGGTCAGGCACGTCACGCAATTTCTGATGGAACTGGGCGCAGGCTTCGCTTTCGTCGGGCGGCAGGTGCATGTGGAAGTGGGCGACAAGGATTTTTATATCGACCTGCTGTTCTATCACCTCAAGCTGCGCTGCTATGTGGTGGTGGAGTTGAAGGCTGGCGAATTCCAGCCCGAATACGCAGGCAAGCTCAATTTTTACCTCAGCGCGGTGGATAGCCAGCTCAAACATCCCGGCGACAACCCCAGCTTGGGGCTGTTGCTGTGCAAAAGCCGGAACAAGGTGGTTGCCGAATACGCCCTGCGCGATATGAACAAGCCCATCGGCGTGGCCGAATACCAGTTGGCGCAATCCTTGCCGGATGCGTTGCAGACAGACCTGCCGCGCATCGAGGACATCGAACGTGAATTGCAGGACATGGATGATGATGCCGAGGAGGCGCGGACATGAAGCTCAAGTTCAAAACCCAGCCCCACCAGACCGCCGCCGTTCTGGCCGTGGCGGATTGTTTCAAGGGGCAGCCATGAGCAAGGTCGCGCGCGGCGCCGCGTATCAGGAATTGCTGGAGCAAATCTCTCATACCTACACGGCAGGGCGCGGCGCGGCGCTGCAATCGGTCAATACGCAGTTGGTGCAGACCTACTGGCAAGTAGGGCAACAGATTGTCGAGTTCGAGCAGGGCGGCAGGGATCGTGCCGGGTATGGCGCGGCGCTGATAAAACGGCTTTCAGCCGATCTGCGCCTGCGTCATGGCAAGGGCTTCAGCCGCAGTAATCTGATCTCCATGCGGCAGTTTTATCTGCTGTATTCAAAAGGCCAGAAGCCTTCTGGCTTTTTGAGCTGGTCTCATTATGTGGAACTGATCCGCATGGATGACTCGCTGGAACGCAATTTCTACGAGCAGCAAGCCGGAGAAGCATGAAGCTCAAGTTCAAGACCCAAGCCTACCAGACCGCCGCCGTCGAGGCCGTGACGGATTGTTTCAAGGGGCAGCCGCCCGCGTCCGGCGAGGCGGTCCGCTACCGCGTCGACCCCGGCAAGGACAGCCTGTTTTCGGAAGCCGGGTTCAAGAATGCCGATCTCGCGCTCTCGGACGCGGCGCTGCTGCGCAACATCCAGGAAGTGCAGCGCCAG
>JAITJU010000098.1 GCA_031278735.1 Zoogloeaceae bacterium | reverse complement strand
CGCGTATCTCGCCTTGCTGGAAGAAGCGGAAAAACGCGACCATCGCAGGCTGGGGCAGCAGCTGGACTTGTTTCATTTTCAGGAAGAAGCGCCGGGCGCGGTGTTCTGGCATCCCAAGGGCTGGCAACTGTTCCAGCGCCTGATCGCCTACATGCGCGAACGACAGGAAGCGGCGGGCTATGTGGAAGTCAACACCCCGGACGTGATGGATCGCGCCCTGTGGGAGACCTCTGGGCACTGGTTCAACTACCGGGAAAACATGTTCACCACCCAGACCGAGGATGGGCGCGTCTTCGCCCTGAAGCCGATGAACTGCCCCGGCGCGATGGCGCTCTACGCGCAGGGCGTGAAAAGCTACCGCGACCTGCCGGTCAGGATGGCCGAGTTCGGCAAGGTGCATCGTTACGAGCCTTCCGGCGCGCTGCATGGCCTCTTGCGCGTGCGGCACTTCACCCAGGACGACGCGCACATCTTCTGCGCGGAAGAACAGATGGAAGCCGAATGCCGCGACGTGACAAGGCTCATCTTCGACATCTACAGGGATTTCGGGTTTACGGACGTGCGGGTGAAACTCTCGACCCGTCCCGACAACCGCATCGGTTCCGACGCCACCTGGGATATTCTGGAGGGCGCGCTGCGCGACGCGCTCGAGCACATGAGCGTGGACTACACGCTCTTTCCGGGCGAAGGCGCGTTTTACGGGCCAAAGCTCGAATTCGTCCTGCGCGACGCGATTGGCCGCGATTGGCAGTGCGGCACCCTGCAAGTCGACATGAACCTGCCGGAGCGCTTCGACATCCATTACGTCGATGCCGACAACAGCCGCAAGCGTCCTGTAATGCTGCACCGGGCGCTTTTCGGCTCGCTGGAGCGTTTCGTCGGCATTCTCATCGAACATTACGCGGGCGCGCTTCCCCTGTGGCTCGCGCCGGTACAGGCGGTCGTGCTGAATATCTCCGAGCATCAGGTCGATTACGCCAAGACCGTGGCGGAAAAACTCAAGGCGCACGGTCTTGCCGCGGAAACCGATTTGCGTAATGAGAAAATCACCTATAAAATTCGCGCCCACAGTTTGAACCGTCTGCCTTATCAGCTCATTGTGGGCGACAGGGAAAAGGCGGACAATCTGGTTGCCGTACGGACTCGCGGCGGTCAGGATCTGGGACGGATGTCCGTGGATGACCTGATCGCGCGGCTTCAAAAGGAAGTCGCGGCGCGGGGGCGCGCGGCATAATTTTTATTTGTCATTTTCGGGAGTTTTGCCATCGCTCTGAACAAGTCGCATCGCCTGAATGAAGAAATCACCGCGCCGGAAATCCGGCTAATTGGCGTGGAAGGTGAGCAGTTGGGTGTCGTGAGTTCTCGCCAGGCCAATCATCTGGCGGAAGAAGCCGGACTGGATCTGGTGGAGATCGCGCCACAGGCGGATCCGCCAGTTTGCCGGATCATGGATTACGGCAAATTCAAGTACCAGGAAGCCAAGAAGGCGCATGAGGCAAAACAGAAGCAGAAGCAGGTGCAGGTGAAGGAAATCAAGCTGCGTCCCGGCACCGATGAAAATGACTACCCGATCAAGCTGCGGAACACGATTCGTTATCAGGAAGAAGAAGACACGGTGAAAGTGACCTTGCGCTTCCGGGGGCGCGAAATGGCGCATCAGGAGTTCGGGATGCGCCAGCTCGAACGGGTCAAGGCCGATCTGGACGCGCATGGTCAGGTGGAGCAGATGCCTCGCCTGGAAGGGCGGCAGATGGTCATGATCGTCGCGCCCGCCAAGAAAAAGCCGGAAAAGCCGAAAAAGGCGATGAAGGAAAAAGCGGTTGAAGCCGTTGAGGCCGACGCCTGAAAGATTTTGCCCGGTTCTCATGGGAGCGCCGGGATAAAAAAGCGCTTGCGGGTCAAGAAGCGTCCTCGTCGAGGAACACCTTGCAGGCGGATTATCAAAATGGAGCCACCATGCCCAAGATGAAAACCAAGAGCGGCGCCGCCAAGCGTTTCAAGGTGCGCGCTTCCGGCAGCATCAAGCGGAGCCAGGCGTTCAAGCGCCACATCCTCACCAAGAAAACCACCAAGACGAAACGCCAGTTGCGCGGCATCACCAACGTCTGCGCGCGCGACGTCGCCATGGTGCGCGCCATGCTGCCCTACGCCTGAAGGAGAGAAACGATGCCGAGAGTCAAACGTGGTGTGACGGCGCACGCGCGTCACAAGAAAATCCTGGAACAGGCCAAGGGGTATCGCGGTCGGCGCAAGAACGTCTATCGCATCGCCAAACAGGCGGTGATGAAGGCGGGGCAATACGCCTACCGTGATCGCCGCCAGAGAAAACGCCAGTTCCGCACCCTGTGGATCGCCCGCATCAACGCGGCTGCCCGCGAGTTGGGGCTGAAGTACAGCACTTTCATGAACGGCCTCAAGAAAGCCAACATCGAAGTCGACCGCAAGGTTTTGGCCGATCTGGCCGTATTCGACAAAACCGCCTTCGCCGCTCTGGCGGATCAGGCCAAGGCGCAGCTCGACGCCTGAAAGCGGGGGACGCGCGCGGGCGTCCGGCAAAGCCCCGGCTTTCCTCCTCATGGGCAAAGGCGAATTTTCTTCGGGGAAATTCGCCTTTTGCGTCCTGGAGAAGCGCGGATTGCGTTCCGTTGCGGCGCGCGGCTGTGCAACAATAACCGCCTTGCTTAATTTGAATGTTTTCATCAGGGTAAGCCATGCAAGATCTCGATTTCATTGTTCGCGCGGCAAAAGCCGCGTTTGCCGCGATTGCCGATCCGGACGCGCTGGAGCAGGTCAAGGCGCGTTACCTGGGCAAGAATGGGCAGATTACCGCGTTGCTGAAGGACATGGGCACGCTTGCGGCGGAAGAAAAAAGAAAGGCGGGGGCGGCCATCAATCAAGCCAAGGCTGCGGTGGAGGCGGCGCTGATCGAGCGGCGCGAAGCCATTCGGCAGGCCGCGCTGTCGGCGCGTCTGGCCGAGGAGGCGCTGGATGTCACCTTGCCGGGGCGCAGCGAGGCGCAGGGCGGTCTGCACCCGGTCACGCGCACATTGGAGCGCATTGAGCGTCTGTTTGCCTCCATCGGCTTTGCCGTGGTCGACGGCCCGGAAATCGAGACGGACTTCTATAACTTTACGGCGCTCAACACGCCCGAAGACCATCCGGCGCGTTCCATGCATGACACGTTTTATCTGCTTGAAGAAGACGGCAGTCTGGCTGAAAAAGTATTGTTGCGAACGCACACTAGCCCGATTCAGGCGCGCTATATGCAGGCGCACGCGGCGAAACACGCAGGACAGGAAACCATGCCGGAAATCCGCATCATCGCGCCAGGGCGGGTGTATCGCGTGGATTCCGACGCCACCCACTCGCCGATGTTTCACCAGGTGGAAGGTCTGTGGGTGGGCGAGAACGTCTCTTTTGCCGACCTGAAAGGCGTGATCGCCGATTTTCTGCGCCGCTTTTTCGAGACCGATGATCTGAAGGTGCGTTTCCGGCCTTCCTTTTTTCCTTTCACCGAACCCTCCGCCGAAATCGACGTGGCCTTCCTGCGCGGGACGCGAAAAGAGGGTTGGCTGGAAATCGCCGGTTGCGGCATGGTGCATCCCAATGTGCTCGCTCATGCGGGCATAGACCCGGAAAGATACACGGGCTTCGCTTTTGGCTGCGGCCCCGACCGGCTTGCCATGCTGCGTTATGGCGTCAATGACCTGCGCTTGTTCTTCGAGAGCGACCTGCGTTTTCTGCGCCAGTTCGTCTGAATCCATTTTTTTTGCCCACGCACGAGCGAGAGTCCCATGCAATTTTCCGAATCCTGGCTGCGAACCTTTGTCAATCCAGACTGTTCCAGCGATGCGCTTGCCCATCTCCTGACCATGGCCGGACTGGAAGTGGAAGCGATGGAAGCCGCCGCGCCCGCCTTCAGCGGTGTGCTGACGGCTGAAATACTGTCCGTCGCCAAACACTCGGACGCCGACCGCCTGAATGTCTGCCAGGTGGACGCGGGCGACGGCTTTCCCCGGCAGATTGTCTGCGGCGCGCCCAACGCGGCGGTCGGACTGAAAGTGCCCTGCGCCCTGCCGGATGCCGTTCTGCCGGGAGGCTTTCGCATCAAGGTTGCCAAGGTGCGCGGCGTCCAATCCTGCGGGATGCTCTGCTCGGCCAGGGAGCTGGGCATTTCCGAGGACGCCGCCGGTCTCCTGGAACTGCCTGCCGACGCGCCGCCCGGTCAATCCATCCGCGATTTTCTTGATTTGGATGATCGCATCCACACGCTGAAACTCACGCCCAACCGCGCGGATTGCCTGTCGCTCGTCGGCATTGCCCGCGAGGTGGCGGCGCTGACCGGCGCGCCGCTTCTCCTGCCGCAAATCTCGGAAGTCGCCGTTACCGCGTCGCCGTTACAACCCCGCGCCGTGCATTTGCAAGCGCCCGCCGCCTGTCCGCGTTATTGCGGTCGGATCATTCGCGGCGCGAACGCGAAGGCGCCGACGCCGGAATGGATGCGCCGTCGTCTGTCGCGCGGCGGTCTGCGCAGCATTTCCGCGCTGGTCGATATCACCAACTATGTCATGCTGACGCTGGGGCAGCCCCTGCACGCCTTCGACGACGCCCGGCTCTCCGGCGACATTCAGGCGCGCATGGCGACGCCGGGCGAAAAACTGCTTTTGCTGAACGGTCAGGAAGTCACGCTCACCGATGATGTTCTAGTCATTGCCGACGCCGCAGGCGCGAAGGCGATGGCGGGCGTCATGGGCGGCGCGGAGAGCGCCGTCTCGCTGGAGACGAAGGATATTTTCCTTGAATCCGCCTTTTTTGCGCCCGCCGCCATTGCTGGCCGAGCGCGACGCTACAATTTTTCCAGCGACGCCGCGCATCGGTACGAGCGTGGCGTGGATTGGGAAAATTGCCGCAACGCGCTGGAATACGCCAGCGCCCTGATTCTGGATATCTGCGGCGGCGCGGCGGACGCGATCACGCACGTCGCGGCGGAAGCGCATCTGCCCCGGCGCGCCGTCGTGCGCCTGCGCCCGCCCAGACTTGCCAAGGTGCTGGGAATGCCCTTTCGCGCGGCGGAAATCACGGAATACCTGACGCGCCTCGCCCTGCCTTTCACCCGTGAAAGCACGGATTTTCTGGTGACGCCGCCCAGTTATCGCTTCGACATCAAAATCGAGGAAGACCTGATTGAGGAAATCGCCCGTGTGCATGGCTACGAAAACCTGCCCGCGCCCGAGCCCAAGGGGGAGCTTGTCATGCTGCCGCAGCCGGAAAACCGGCGTACTCTGGCGAAGCTGCGTCAGCAGATTGCCGATCGGGGCTATCAGGAAGTCATCAACTACGCCTTCGTCCCGGAAGAGCAGGAACGCGATTTCGCCGCCAACGCCGCGCCGGTGCGTCTGGCCAATCCCATCGCCAGCCAGTTTGCCGTCCTGCGTTCTTCGCTTCTGGGCAGTCTCGTCGATAATCTCGTCGCCAACCTGAAACGCAAGCAATCTCGCGTTCGCCTCTTTGAACTGGGGCGCTGCTTTGCCTACGCCGGGGAGGATTACCGGCAACCCTGGCGTATGGCGATGCTGGCGTATGGCGCGGTATTGCCCGAAGGCTGGGGGCGCGAGACGCGCCAAGTCGATTTTTTCGACCTCAAGGGCGATGTGGAAAGCCTGTTCGCGCCCGCCGAACTCTCGTTCGTCCGCGCCGCGCATTGCGCCCTGCATCCCGGACGCGCCGCCGACATCCAGTTGGCGGGACAGACGATAGGCCATATCGGCGAACTGCATCCTCAATGGGCGCAAAAATATGAACTGCCTGCCGCGCCCGTGCTCTGCGAGCTTGAGCTGGAACCCATGACGCGGGCGGCGCTGCCCGTCCATGCGGAAGTATCCCGTTTTCAGCCCGCCATCCGCGATCTGGCCGTGCTGGTCGATCAGTCGCTGCCCGCGCACGACATTCTGCATGGCATGAGGCAGCAAGCGCCCAAACAGGTTTGCGACATCCAGTTGTTTGATTTGTATCAGGGCAAAGGCGTCCCGGCAGGAAGAAAAAGCCTTGCTTTTCGTATAGTTATACAAGATACTCAACGCACTTTATCAGATGCGGACATTGATCTTGCCGTTAGCGAGATCACCGCTTATCTGGAACAACATTTTCAGGCGCAACTGCGAACCTGAAGCGGATTCGAGACCGATTCGCGCCAGATTCCCGCGTTGCGCCGTTCGCTTTCCAGTGTGAAACATGAGCTTGTCTACGCCCGTAAAAACCCTGACCAAAGCCGAACTTTCCGACCTCATTTTCAAGGAAGTCGGCCTCAACAAGCGCGAATCCAAGGATATGGTGGAGGCTTTTTTCGAGGAAGTCCGCGATGCGCTGGAACGCGGCGAAAGCGTCAAGCTCTCCGGTTTCGGCAATTTTCAGTTGCGCGACAAGCCGCAGCGCCCCGGACGCAATCCCAAGACGGGCGAAGAAATTCCCATTACCGCCCGCCGCGTCGTCACTTTTCATGTCAGCCAGAAATTGAAGGCGGACGTGGAAGAGGCCTTCAATGGAACATCGGCATAACCAGCCTGTCACGGCCAGCGAGGAGGACCTCCCGCCCATTCCCGCCAAGCGCTATTTCACCATTGGTGAAGTCAGCGAGCTGTGCGGCGTCAAGCCGCATGTGCTGCGCTACTGGGAGCAGGAATTCACCCAGTTGAAACCGGTCAAGCGGCGCGGCAATCGGCGTTTTTACCAGCATCACGAAGTGCTGTTGGTGCGCCGCATCCGCGAGCTTCTGTACAGCCAGTGCTTCACGATCAGCGGCGCGCGCAATCGGCTGGAAGAAGAGTTGCTGCAAGCCGCCGAAGGCACGCCGGGAAAGACGCTGTCCATCCGCCAGATAAGGGACGAACTCAACGCGATCCTGCGCCTTCTGGGAAAACCGCCCGACTCCGCGACGTTGGCGCCGCCCGCGGCGGTACCCCCGCCTTCCTCGCCTTCACCCGCCGCCTTCAGCGCGCCAGTGACGCCGGAACTTTTCCCCGTGGCGGAAGAGGGCGCCATCGAAGACTGAGCGCGCCGCCCATTTTTTCCGTCTTCCATTTTTTTTCCCTTGTCTTGCTAAACGTCCGTGTCTCGTCAAAAAATCCTCATTCTCGACTTCGGCTCCCAGCTCACGCAGCTCATTGCCCGGCGCGTGCGCGAAGCGAAAGTGTTTTGTGAAATCCATCCCTGCGATGTTTCCGAAGATTTCATCCGTCGTTATGGCGCGCGCGGCGTTATCCTTTCCGGCGGCCCCAGTTCAGTGACGAAAGGCGACACGCCCAGAGCGCCGCAAGCGGTATTCGATTTGGGCGTTCCGGTGCTGGGCATTTGCTACGGGATGCAGACCATGGCCGCGCAGCTGGGCGGCAGGGTGATGACGGCGGAGGCCGCCGGCAAGGCGCGCGAATTCGGTTACGCGGAAGCGCGCGCCCACGCGCGCGCCGCGCTCCTTGACGGCATGGCGGATTTCACGACCGCCGAAGGGCATGACATGCTCAAGGTATGGATGAGTCATGGCGATTCCGTCGTGACGTTGCCGCCCGGCTTCATCCACATGGCTTCCACGCCCGCCTGCCCGATTGCGGGCATGGCCGACGAAACCCGGAAGTTTTATGGGGTGCAGTTTCACCCGGAGGTTACGCACACCGCGCAAGGGCAGGCGATATTGGAGCGTTTCGCGCGCGACATCTGCGGCTGCGGCGCGGATTGGGTCATGGGCGATTACATCGGCGAGGCCGTCGCCGCCATCCGTCGCCAAGTCGGGCAGGAAGCGGTCATCCTTGGGCTTTCCGGCGGCGTCGATTCCTCGGTGGCCGCCGCGCTCATCCACCGCGCCATTGGCGGCCAGCTCACCTGCATTTTTGTCGATCACGGCCTGTTGCGCCTCGATGAAGGCGATATGGTGATGCGGATGTTTGCCCGCAATCTGGGCGTCAAGGTCATTCGCGTCGACGCGGCGGATGATTTCATGGCAAGGCTCAAAG
>JAITJU010000118.1 GCA_031278735.1 Zoogloeaceae bacterium | reverse complement strand
GTAAACATCATGCGCGACCGCCGCCGCCGCCGCGTGTCCCAATCCGACGGCCACCGTCAACAGGGCAATCAGCAGCACCGCCGCCGTCACGCCCATGAGCGGGCCATTGCCCATCGACTCGGCCAGATACAAGAGCGCCAGGTTGCTGTTGTCGCGCAAGGCAAGGTTCTGCATGGCCGACGCCGTTTCCGGCAAGCGCGAAAGCCCCAGCCAGATTAACAGCAAGAGACCGGAAAAAATACCAGTCCATACGCCTGCCCAAAGTCCGCCTTGCCGCGCAATGCGCGCGCTGCGGGCGCTGGCGGCGGTAAAGCGCATCAACAGATGCGGCAGGCCGGAAAGTCCGAAGAACAGCGTAAGCCCCAATGACCAGCGTTCCACCGGCGATCGCATCGCCAGAAAATCGGCGGAAGCAGCGGCGACGAATGGTCGCGCCTCGCCAAGCTCCGCCGCCGAAAATCCGGACGTCCACAAGGCCAGCGCCGCCAGCAGCGTCAGCAGCGGCAAGAGCGCCATTGTCTTGACGACGGCAAGCCAGGTGAACGCGACCCTTCCGCAATACAGCGCGGTCAGCATCATCAGACTGCCGACAATCATGGCCGCCAGCCAGTATTCGAGACCGAACAACGCGCCCAGAAGCTGTCCCGCGCCGATGATTTGGGCTGTCAGATACAGCAGGGTCACCGCAAGCGCGCTGGTTGCCGCCAACACGCGCAAGGCGCGGCCTTGCAGCCGCCAGGCGATGGCGTCGGTAAAGGTCAGCATACCCAGATTGTGCAAACGCCGCGCCAGCAAGAGGGCAAGCAGCGGCCAGCCCGCCAGCATTCCGGCGATCCAGAGGAACGCCGCATCACCCTGCGTCAACATGAGCGTGGGCAATCCCAGCAGGGCGGCGGCGGAAAGATGCGCGCCGCTCAGGGAAAAACCGTGCCAGCCGCCATTGGGATCGCGAATTTCGACGTGCGCGTACAGGAAGACATGCGCCCGTTCCGCCGCCCAGCGCGCGCCAAACAGCACGATGATCGCCGCCGCGAAAAACGTCGCGATGACCGCGAGACTGGCGGGCTGCCGGGCAACCTCATCGCCTGCCGCCTGCGCCAGGGCGGATTCGCCGCCGAGGGCGAAAAACAGCGCGACGCCGCGCAACGCCAGCGCCTCAACGGGACGCATCCGGCGCCTCCGCCAGCAATTCGAGCATCAGGGATTCGAGCCGGACATCCAGACCTTGCAGCGCGCGCGCGGAACAAAAAACCAGCGCGACGATGAAAAACGCGAACCAGAGCGTCAAAAGCCAGACCCAGGTCACGGAAAGCCCTTCCCATAAAGGCCGCGCCAGCCAATCTTCCGCGCTGACCACCAGCAGCAGATAGGCCGCGAACGCCAGCAGGGCCATGCCGACAAACCGGCGCGTATGCCCGCGCCGCGCGCGGGTAAGCGCGGCATAACGAGGATGCGCCATCATGCGGGTGTAAACGTCGGAACTCATTTTCGCCAACAAAATATCGAGCCGGGATCGTATCGCTTTTAAGACGCGCCATGAAGCGGAAAAAGCGCCGGAACTGGATCGTCGAGTTTGCCGGATGACGACCGGAGTTTTCCCTTACGCGCCTTGAGGGAAAATCAGACAGGGGACAATTAGGGGACAATTGCGGGAACAGGGCGCTTCCGCCGCTTTCTGGCGTCTTCGCCAAACGGGTGAGGGAAGCCGCGTTCAAGGGCAAACGCGATTGCCCCGGCGGATTACCAGTTTTTCCCCAATCCCAGTCGATTCAACACTTCGTGCCGCAGGTTGGTGAGCACGGGGTCGTCGCGGTGGCGTGGATAGGGGTGGTCGATGGTGATGGCGGTGATGATTTTCGCCGGACGGGGGCTGAAGATGACGACACGCTGGGCGAGAAAGAGGGCTTCTTCCACGTCGTGGGTGACGAGCAGTACCGAGAAGCCGTTCTTTTGCCAGAGCGAGACGAGTTCGCTTTGCATCTCCAGCCGCGTGAGGGAATCGAGCTTGCCCAGGGGTTCGTCGAGAATCAAGAGCCGGGGGTTGTTGACCAGCGCCCGCGCAAGGGCGACGCGCTGCGCCATGCCGCCGGAGAGCTGATGCGGCCATGCGCGGGCAAAGCCTTCCAGACCGACTTTTCGCAGGGCGGCGTCGCCCCGGCTTTTTTCCTGTTTCAGGATGCCTTGCGCCTGCAAGCCAAGCGCGACGTTGTCCCATACCGTGCGCCACGGGAAAAGCGTCGGGTCCTGGAAGACGACGATGCGCGAGGGATCGGGGTGGGTGATTGGCGTGCCGTCCTGGGAGATCGCGCCCGAGGAGGCGGGTTCCAGCCCGGCGACGAGGCGCAGGAGGGTCGATTTTCCGCAACCGCTGGGGCCGAGCAGGGCGACGAATTCACCGGGAGCAACGTCGAGATCGACATCTTCCAGCACTTCAAGGCGGCCCGTGGGGGCATCGAACCCATGGCTGACGTGTTCGACACGGATTCTCGACGCGGCGGTATGCGCGGGCGCGTCCGCCACTTCTTCGAGACGCGGTTTTCTCACGGCGGTGGCTACCATTTGACGATTCCCTTCTGCCAGACGAGCACGCGGTCGCGCACGGCGAAAAGCAGTGAAATGAGGCTGGAAAAGATGATGGTCATGACGATCAGCGCGCCATACATGTTGACGTAGGCGGCATAGCCTTGCGCCCAGGTGAGGTACCAGCCGAGTCCGGATTTGACACCCATCATTTCGGCGACGATCAGCACGACGAAGGATGCGCCAAAGCCCATGAAAAGCCCGACGAAGACTTGCGGCAGGGCGGCAGGGATGGCGACGCGGAAGACCAGGAACCATTCGGAGGCGCCCATGGTGCGCGCCACATCGTAATAGGCTTTGTTTACGCCCGCCACGCCCGACCAGGAGAGGATCGCCACGGGAAAGCCCGTCGCCAGCGCGATGAGGAAGACGGAAGCGGCATGGCTGGACGGGAAGAAGAAGAAGGCGATGGGCAGCAGCGCGGTGGGCGGCAGGGGGCCAAGGAAGCGCAGGATGGGGTGCACCCAGTAGTTGATGGTGCGCGACCAGCCGATGGAGACGCCGATGGTGAAGCCGACCGCCGCGCCCCAACCCACGCCTTCCAGCAGGAGCTTGATCGAGTTGTAGGTGCTGTCGGCCAGCCGTGCGTAATCGCTGATGTAGACGTCGATGAGGCTGGACGGCGGGGCGAAGAAGGGAGGCGGCAGGATGCCTGTCTTGGCGGTGAGGATTTCCCACAACATCAGAATGAAGGCGGAGACGATGAGCCAGGGCGCGACGTGGCGGAAGGCGGCGGCGATTCGCAGCGGAATGCGGGCGGCGGGCGGAAGGGGCGCGCTGGAAAGAAAGGCGAGCAGCGCGCACAGGAAGGCGCCCGCGCCCGCGGCGATGCCGAATTCCGTGGTGTAGGCCCAATCCTCGAAACCGGCGGGTTTGTTGGGCCACGCCAGGGTGATTGCCGCCAGGAGGCTCCAGGTCAATGTGGCGGCGAATCCCAGCCAATGCGCATGGAACGCCGGACGGGAGCGCGCCGGAACGGACAGGGCGGCCAGACGCGCGTCCGCCGCTTTCGCCGTTTTGTCGGAAGCGGAAGGCGAAGGTTTGCGGTCGGGAGCGGGGATGCCGTCCTGCGCCTGCGGCAGATACTCACTTGCGGCAAGCGCGCGCGAATTCATGATGCTTTTTTCCTTCCGTTCATGCCGTCGACGCAGGCGTCACAAGGCTTGAAGCAGACTCGAGACAGGCTCAAAGCACTTTCTCGAACACGCGATCGGCATACTTTGCCGGATCGGTGCTTGCCTTGAGTACGCCAAGTTCCTTGAAGTCCTTGGCGTAGCCGACGATTTCGTCGCGCAGATCGGCGCCGATTGCGTGACGGTGCAGATTGAGCGTCGCGTAAAGTTCCTTCAATTCGTCGAAAGTGATATTCGTGGCGTATTTGAGGAAAATCCTGGCGCTCTCGTCGATATGTCCGGCTGTCCAGTCGTAAGCCTCCACCAGCGAGCGCGTCAGCGCCGCCACCGTTGGCCGGTTTTCGCGCAGCAGCTTGCCGCCCACGCCGACCACGCAGCACGTGCGGCCATGGTATTCGCCGCTGGCGTTGGTCGCCAGTTCCGTGAAGCCCGCCTTGCTGTCGCGCTCGATCTTGTACAGCAATGGGTCGGTGTCGGCGATGGCCTGGATTTCCCCCTTTTCGGCGGCCAGTCCCAGAAGATCGCGCGGGTACACGCGCCAGGTCACCTCCTTTTCCGGATCGATGCCGCGCTTGTGGATAAACACCTTGAAGAAATGCGTCGAAGGCGCGCCAAGGTCGGGTACGCCGATAGTCTTGCCGCGCAATTCTTCAACGCGGGTAATGCCAGTCGGCTTATAGGCCGACAGCCGCATGCAGCCGCCGTGCAGACCCGCCACCACCTTCACGTCGAACCCGGCTTCCAGCGGCTTCAGCCAGCGGTAGATCATTCCTACCGCCGCGTCCGACTTGCCGGTGGCGATGGCTTCCAGCAGCTGATCGGTGGAGCCGGAATAATTGACGAGCGAAACGTCCAGCCCGTTCTTCTCGAAAATACCCGTTTCCTTGGCGACGGCAATCGGCGTCAGGCAAAAGGAAGTCTGGTTCCAGGCAAACGACAAGGGCGTCCGCTTCCTGGCCGTCTGCGCCCAGGCGTATCCGCCCATGCCGAGCAAGGGCGCGACCAGCGCGGCGGAACCGGCGGCCAGCAGCGTGCGCCGCTTTTGATTGGGAGACTGGGCAATGATGGTCGATGCTTTCTTTTTGGCGTGAAACATGGTCTTTCCCTCATGATGGTTCAGCATGAAGGCGCCAGTTTAGCAAGCCGCTTCATAAGCGATGAGAATGAAAATACATGTTGTTAGACGCAAAAAATATAAGGCGGAAACGCCGGTAATGACAAGGGTAAGGTTGGCGGGGCGGATGTCCAGTCGCCGCCCAAAAAAAACAGCCCCGCTTGAAAAAGCGGGGCTGTCGAGCTTGGAATAAGCGGAATTACATGTCCATGCCGCCCATGCCCCCCATGCCGCCCATGCCGCCAGGCAGCGCGGGCGCGGGCTTGTCTTCCGCCAGTTCGGCGACCATCGCGTCAGTGGTGAGGATGAGGCCGGCCACGGAAGCGGCGTTTTGCAGGGCGGAGCGCGTCACCTTGGTGGGATCGAGCACGCCGGTGGCAACGAGGTCGCCATACTCGCCGGTGGCGGCGTTGTAGCCGAAGTTGCCCTTGCCCTTCACGACTTCATTCACGATCACGGAAGGTTCCGCGCCCGCGTTGGTGACGATCTCGCGCAAGGGTTGTTCCACGGCGCGCAGCACGATCTTGATGCCCGCGTCCTGATCGTGGTTGTCGCCCTTGAGCTTGTCCACCACATTGGCGCGAGCGCGCAGGAAAGCCACGCCGCCGCCGGGGACGATGCCTTCTTCCACCGCGGCGCGGGTGGCGTGCAGCGCGTCTTCCACGCGCGCCTTCTTTTCCTTCATTTCGACTTCGGTCGCCGCGCCCACCTTGATGACGGCCACGCCGCCGGCAAGTTTCGCCACGCGCTCTTGCAGTTTTTCGCGGTCATAATCGGAAGTGGTTTCCTCGATCTGGACGCGGATTTGCTTGACGCGCCCCTGAATGGCGGCGGCTTCGCCCGCGCCGTCGATGATGGTGGTGTTTTCCTTCGCCACTTCGATGCGCTTGGCCTGACCCAGATCCTTCAGGGTGGCCTTTTCCAGCGTGAGGCCGGTTTCTTCGGAAATCACCGTGCCGCCCGTCAGGATGGCGATGTCTTCGAGCATGGCCTTCCTGCGGTCGCCGAAGCCCGGCGCCTTCACCGCCACGGTCTTCAGGATGCCGCGGATGTTGTTCACCACGAGGGTGGCGAGCGCCTCGCCGTCGACATCCTCGGCGATGATGAGGAGCGGGCGGGAAGCCTTGGCGACCTGCTCCAGGATGGGCAAGAGGTCGCGGATGTTGGAAATCTTCTTGTCGAAGAGGAGCACGTAGGGGCTTTCCAGGATCGCCTGCTGCTTGTCGCCGTTGTTGATGAAGTAGGGCGACAGGTAGCCGCGGTCGAACTGCATCCCCTCGACGACATCCAGCTCATTGTCCAGGGACTTGCCGTCCTCGACCGTGATGACGCCTTCCTTGCCGACCTTTTCCATCGCCTTGGCGATGATGTCGCCGATGGAAATGTCGGAGTTGGCGGAAATGGAGCCGACCTGGGCGATTTCCGTATTGGTGGTGCAGGGCTTGGAAATCTTCTTCAGTTCGTCGATGATGGCGATCACAGCCTTGTCGATGCCGCGCTTCAGATCCATCGGGTTCAGGCCGGCCGCCACGTAGCGCAGCCCTTCGCGGACGATGGATTGCGCAAGCACCGTGGCGGTCGTGGTGCCGTCGCCGGCGATGTCGGAAGTCTTGGAGGCGACTTCCTTCACGAGCTGCGCGCCCATGTTGGCGAATTTATCCTTCAGCTCGATTTCCTTGGCGACGGAAACGCCGTCCTTGGTCACGGTAGGGGCGCCGAAGGAACGCTCCAGCACCACGTTGCGACCCTTGGGACCAAGAGTGACCTTGACCGCGTCGGCCAGAATGTTGACGCCTTCCACCAGACGGGCGCGGGCGGAATCGCCGAATTTGACTTCTTTTGCTGCCATTTGAATCTCCTGTCAATCAGAAAGAATGCTGTAAAAAAATGCGGTAGAACGTGCGAAAAACGGGAGCGCTTTACGCTTCCAGCACGCCCAGGATGTCTTCTTCACGCATGACCAGCACTTCCTGGCCATCGACCTTGACGGTCTGACCGGCATATTTGCCGAACAGCACCTTGTCGCCCACCTTCACGTCGGGGACAATGATTTTGCCCGCATCGTCGCGCTTGCCGGGGCCGACGGCCAACACTTCGCCCTGATCGGGCTTTTCGCCGGCGGAATCGGGAATCACGATGCCGGAAGCGGTCGTGCGCTCGGCTTCAATGCGCTTGACAATCACACGGTCGTGCAAAGGACGGATCTTCATAAAAACTCCTTGTTCATTCAAAAGGTTGCAAACTCTGTCCAACCCCAGGGCGGGACAATCGAAAAGGGATGGCATGTTAGCACTCATCCTTGTCGAGTGCTAACAATAGGGGCGGATTTTTATATTTCAAGGCCGCGGCAAACCCTTCCGCCGCAATTTTGCGCGGACGCGCGAAAACGCCCGGCTGTTCTGTTTCTGGATTTCGGCGATAATGTTCTTCCATGAGGGCGGCAATGTCTTTTCCGATCCCTGGCCTGAGGAACCGAGCACGTGAATATGGAAGCGCTGTTACTGACCAGTGGCGCTGAACCCCCGGCATCCCTGTTACGCGAGCTGGTGCGCCGCATTCGTCCGAAAAATCCGGAGGACGCGGCTCGCGCCAGCGCCCGCATCGAGGCGCTGGCGGAATTGCTGGCGGCGTATCCGGGCATGCGTGCGCGCGTGCGGTCGGCGCTGACGGAACTGTTCGCAACCCGGCGCGCGGGTTCGCTTTACATGCATCTGGGCATTTTGCCGAGCACAGGATTCTTTTCGGAAACCTGGCGGCGCATTTCGCACACGCTGCTGCCGGAAGTGCGCGACCCGGATGAGTCGCTCGGCGACATCCTGCAAGAAATCTTCGACCACAAGACGGATGAGTGCTGGGTCGGCGGCGTCGATAGCGCGCTGTGGATGCGGCTGCTGGAATCCCTGCGCTTCGGCGAGGACGAGGCGGCGGAAAATGGCGCGTTGCCGGGCGGTTTGCCGACCATCCTGCAAAGCCTGTGGCTCCTTTCCTACCAGATGACGGCACTGGGCTTCGACCCGGAGTTGCTGCGCCTTGACGCCAATCTCGCGCGCACGGATTCGCCCTTTCTCGCGCAGAATCTGGAAACCCGCGCTTTCGTGGAATGCTGCCAGGAACACTGGAACGACGTTGCCGCCGTCACCGACGACGAAAAGCATCTGCTGGTGCTGTTCGACCAGTGCGGCGAAGCGGTGGAGCGCATACACCGGCGCTCGGTACACGCGGGTACCAGCCTGCAACTTACCTACAAGCTGCAACGTCTGCGCGACCACATCGTTCGGGCGGAGCAGCTTGCCACCATCGCCGGGGAACTGCAGCGCGAAAAAAGCGGGCGCACGGCTTACCCGGCCATTGTCGCGCTGTTCAAGAATCTGGTCTTTGCCTCCTGTCGACAGAATGACCTTACCGCTTTCTGGCGGCAGAACCTGGAAATTACCGCCCGGCGCGTGACGGAATACGCGGGCAAGGCGGGTGAGCACTACATCACCGAAACGCGCCGCGAGTACTTTGGCATGGCGCGGGCGGCGCTGGGCGCGGGCGGACTGATCGCGCTCATCGCCCTGTGCAAGATTTTCCTGCATCGCTTCCACCTCGCGCCCCTGAACGAAATTTTCGCCTATGCCCTGAATTACGGCCTGGGGTTCGTGCTGGTCTACATCATGGGATTCACCATCGCCACCAAACAGCCGGCCATGACCGCCAACGCGCTGGCGGCTTCCATTGGCGAGGCGCGCGGCAAGGCGCGGGATCTGGAAAACCTGATTACGCTCATTGCCCGCACCACGCGCAGCCAACTCGTCGCCATCCTGGGCAATGTCAGCATGGCGATTCCCATCGCCATTTCCACCAGTCTCGCCTTTTCCCTGCTGGACGCGCGCCCCGCCATCACCCTCAAGGAAGCGAACGACCTGTTGGCCGCGCACCACCCTTTCGCCAGCGGCTCGCTGCTCTTCGCTGGCGTGGCGGGCGTCTGTCTATTCCTGTCGGGTCTGATCGCCGGCTACTTCGACAATCTCGCCACCTATAACCGCATTCCGCAGCGCATTCAGCAGCTTGGCTGGGCCAGACGCCTGTTCGGCGCGAGCCGTCTGGAACGCTTTGCCAATTACGTCGGCGACCACATGGGGGCGCTCGCCGGCAATTTCCTGTTCGGCGTCATGCTGGCGGTGGCCTGGGGCATCGGCATCCTGTTGAGTCTGCCGGTCGACATTCGCCATGTGGCCTTTTCTTCCGCCTATCTGGGCTACGCGGCGGCGGCCCATGATTTTTCCCCGCCGCTGGCCGCCTTCATCTGGGCGGCGGTTGGCGTGATGGGCATTGGTCTCATCAATCTCGGCGTCAGTTTCATGCTGGCCCTGTTCGTCGCCCTGCGCGCGCGCGGCGTCACTTTTTCGCAAGGCCGCCAGCTCATGTACGGGTTGCTGCGGCGTTTCTTCACGCGTCCGGGCGATTTTTTCCTGCCGCCCGGAAAATCGGCAGAATCTCCGCCGGAGAAGGTAGAATAACCCGCTTTTTTCCATTAGGGTCAAATCATGAAGCGTTCCCGTTTCGGCGCCCGTGATCGTTTGTCACGGGAGGCGGCTGAACTTCAGCGTCTCGCCACTGGGCTTTCCGAATCCGACAGTCGCCTGGAAGATGTTTTCTGGGAATCCCGTCTCGCCCATTTGGTACAGACCCTGATACAGACCAACGCGGAAGATGAAATCAACGCGACGCTGGACAGGCTCTGCGAATCTCATCCGAACGCCTGCGACGAGCTTGCGGGCGCGCTGGAAGCCCAGGCCGAGTCCTGCGCGCTGGAAAATGACGGGCAGCGCCACGACGCCCTGCTGTTCGCCGCGCCCATTCTCGCCTGGTCGCGCTACGCCATTCCCGCCGCCGCCATTGGCGAAAGCAACCTGACCGCGCTCAAGGTGCAGTTGGGCGCGCACATGTTCAGCCGCGAGGCGAGACTGGCGCTGGCGGATTACTTTTTCGGCCCCGATCAATTGCCGCGCAGCTATTGCGACACCCGCAGATTGCTGGATGCCCTGTGCGGACAGGTGATGGAAGGGCGGGATTTGCGCATGGACACCCAACATCTGCCGGAAACCAACCGCTTTCTTTCCGACGTGCGTTATCTGGTCGGCGTGGTTGTCGTGCCGCACGGCGCGCCCATTTTCCGCTGGCACGAAACCGACGGCAGCCGCGCCGCCTCGCTCGCCGCCTGGGAAAAGCAGGGCAGCCCCAATCTCGCGCCGCTGCTCACCGGTTGCGCCTATCAGCTGCTGTCCGCGGGCGCTTACCACGCCGCCTGCCGTCACGCCGACCGCGTCGCGCGCGCCTACGCCATCAAGGCCGCGATTGCCCTCCTGCAAACCGCGCTGGGGCTGATGCCGGAAGAAATTCGCGCCGTCATCGCGCCCTGCTACGATCAGCAGCTGGAGGAATATCGCGTGGGCATCGCGCCGCGCGATCGGGACAACCAGGTCTATCACGGCGTCGCCTGGGCGTTGCTGGACGAGGAAGACCGGCATGGCGACATTCCCGGCCAGATCGAGAGTGTATTGCGCGAGTGCGGCGTCAAGGACATCGTAAACCTCGATCACAGAATGCCGATGGAATTCTGCGAGGATTGCGGCGCGCCGCTGTTTCCGACTGCGGACGGCGAACTCATCCACGCCGAAATGCCGGATACGGCGGACGCCGTGCCGACGACGCTGCATTGATCGTCAAACGCCCACGATGACCGCCTCGCGGAATCAGGATTGGCTTGCCCGCAGTCTTGCCGCCGTCTGGCATCCCTGTACGCAGATGCGGCGCCACGCGGCGCAAGGCGCCGACGCGCTGCCGCTGATTCCCATCAAGCGCGGCGAAGGCGCTTGGCTCTACGATTTTGACGGCAACCGCTATCTGGACGGCATCAGTTCGTGGTGGAC
>JAITJU010000116.1 GCA_031278735.1 Zoogloeaceae bacterium | reverse complement strand
AGAGCACGAACTCGAAGTCGAGCTGCTGTACTTCGGGCGGCGTCTGGTCGCAATCCTGCTGTTCCCTCAGGCGCTTGGCCGTCTCCAGGTATGCTCCTTTGAAACCTTGCAGTTGGTCTGGGGGCACAATCCGGGTGATCTGCGCTTTCTGTTCTTCGGACAGGTCGGTGTACTGATCGAGCTGGGTTTTGAGGCGCTGCACTTCCTTGAACAGGTTGACGAACTGCGCTCGGGCAGCATCGCCCTTCAGGTTGGAAACCTCTTCCGGCGCGTTTGCCACGCCTTGCGAGCGCATGAACTCAGCCAGCTTCTGCGTAGCCGATTGCAAGTTGCCGATGACCTTGGGCGCGGGGTCCACCAGCCAGATTTCGCGCGGATTGTCAATCTTCTCACCGGAGAAGAGCGCAATCGCTTCCTCAACCGGCCTCTGCTGCTGGCGGAAGTCGAGAATGTTGCCGTAAGGTTTGCTATCGTTCAGGACACGATTAGTGCGCGAAAACGCCTGGATCAGACCGTGGTACTTGAGGTTCTTGTCCACGTACAGGGTGTTGAGGTACTTGGAGTCGAAGCCAGTGAGCAGCATGTCCACCACGATGGTGACGTCGATTTTCTGCGCGGCGGGCAGGTCGGTGTTGGGATACTGCTGATCCTTGATGCGCTTTTGCACATCCTGGTAGTACAGGTCAAACTCACTGATGCGGTGGTTGGCGCCAAAGCGTTCGTTGTAGTCGGCAACGATGCGGGTAAGCGCGGCCTTCTTGCCTTCGGGGTCTTGCTGGTTGTCTTCCTTCTCTTGCGGCAGGTCTTCCTGAATCTGCTGCACGTCCTTGTTGCCTTCGGCTGGCGGGGAGAATACGCAGGCAACATTCAGCGGGCGGAATTCGGGGTCTTGCTCCGTTTTTTGGTTATGAATGCGCGCAAACAGCTCGAAGTATTCAATGGCATCGTTGATGCTGGCAGTAGCCAGAACCGCGTTGAACTTGCGGCCATTGGTCGCGGCGTCATGCTTGGCGAGGATGGTCTCGATGACCTTGGCTTTGGCCACGCCTCCGCCAGGCTTGGGCGGATTCTTGCCCTCGGGCTTGAAGTAGTCCACATGGAAGCGCAGGACGTTGCGATCCTCAATGGCGTGGGTAATGGTGTACTGGTGCAGGCAACGCTGGAACAGGTCGTCGGTGGTACGGTAGCTGGCCTGCTGACCTTCGATCTGCTGATAGCTGGCGTTCTTCTCGAAGATGGGTGTGCCGGTAAAGCCAAAGAGTTGGGCGTTAGGGAAGAATTCCTTGATGGCTTTGTGGTTGTCGCCGAACTGCGAACGGTGGCATTCATCAAAGATGAATACCATGCGTTGGTTTCGTAGCGGCTCCAAACGCTCCTTATAATGGCGCTTGTTGGCCCCATCAATGGCAAGGCCGAGCTTCTGAATGGTCGTGACGATGACTTTATCGGCGTAGTCATCCGACAGCAGGCGGCGCACCAGGGTTTCGGTATTGGTGTTTCCCTCGACGCAGCCTTCCTGAAAACGGTTGAATTCCTCACGGGTCTGTCGATCCAGGTCTTTGCGATCCACCACGAACAGACATTTGTCGATGTCCGGGTTGTCCTTGAGCAGGGTGGATGCCTTGAAAGACGTGAGCGTCTTTCCCGACCCGGTGGTGTGCCAGATATAACCGTTGCCGCAATTCTGGTGGATACATTCCACGATGGCTTTGACGGCATAGATTTGGTATGGCCGCATCATCAGCAGCTTTTGCTCGCTGGCCACCAGCACCATATAGCGGCTGATCATCTGGCCCAGGGCGCACTTGGCCAGAAACTTCTCGGCAAAGCTGTCGAGCTGCGTAATCTTCTTGTTGTCCTCGCTGGCGAATTGGTAGATCGGCAAGAACCGCTCATCCGCGTTGAAGCTGAAGTGGCGCGCGTTGTTGTTGGCGAAGTACCAGGTATCGACGCGGTTGCTGACGATGAATATCTGCAAGAAGCACAGCAGCGTTTTGCCGTAGCCGTTGCCGGGAACGGACTTGTAATCAACGATCTGTTGCATCGCCCGACGCGGACTGACGGCCAGGGTCTTCAGCTCAATTTGCGCCACCGGCATCCCATTGATGAGCAGCATCACGTCATAGCGGTGATGGCTATTGTCGGTGTTGATGCGTAGCTGATTGATGACCTCGAAGTCGTTCTTGCACCAATCCCGAATGTTCACTAGGGTGAAGTTCAGCGGCGTACCGTCATCGCGCTCGAAACTGTTTATGTTGCGCAGCGTTTGGGCAGCGTTGTAAACATCGTCTGTCACGATGCTGTCCCGCAGGCGCTGGAACTCGCTGTCGGTCAGGCACACTTGGTTGAGCGCCTCGAACTTGGCACGGAAGTTGGCTTCGAGCGCGGCACGGTCTCGGATATCAGGACGATAGATGTACTTGAGGTCGCCAAGCTTGGCGATCAGATCGCGTTCGATTTGTTGTTCTGATGTCGTCATGAGTCTTTCCTCAAAGACCCAGACGGTTTGTTATCGCTGTTGCATGGGCGGGCAAAAGCCGTGGCGTTCATGTGTGCTGGCTCCCTGACTCGGCGACATCTTCATCAGCTCCGCCTGCGCGAACCCATTCATCCACTTCGGACAACTGAAACTTCCACAGCCGCCCCACGCGATGCGCAGGTAGGCCATTGCGCTCTCTCCAGCGATAAACGGTGTCCTTGGCGACACCCAGATGCTGGGCGACGTGTTCAGCAGTAACCCACGGTTCAGTGCTCATGTCGATGGCGCTCGGACATTACGATTTAAAGTCGTTTAGAATCGATATAAGTCTACCATTGAGACGCCATGTAAGCAACTAGCTGTTTCGTTCCGGTTTGCGCCTTGCGGTCTGAACCCTTGTTGCTTTCTCGCAGGCCACCGCCTAACATTGCGTTCCAGCGGGACGCGCTGCAAGCAGCGCGTCCCTGAATTCCAGCGTAGACCATGACTGAAACCGCCTATATCCACCGCGATTCATCACGAGCCTTTACGCGCCAAGGACGGCCTTGGTGTTTCTTCTCACCGCAGGGACGACCTTGCAATATTCAGGAATCGTGCCATGAATTGGCTTTTGCTGTTCCTTGCTGGTGTTCTTGAGGTTGTCTGGGCCATCGGTCTCAAGTACAGTCAGGGCTTCACCAAGCTCACGCCCTCATTTCTTACCCTTGCTGCAATGGGTGCCAGTTTCTACCTCCTCAGTGTCGCCATGCGTACACTTCCACTTGGAACGGCATACGCTGTTTGGGTGGGCATTGGCGCAATTGGTACGGCCATTGCAGGCATCATCCTGTTTCAGGAGACCATCTCTGCATTCAAATTATGCAGCCTGGCGCTCATCATTGCGGGCATCGTCGGCCTCAAGTTAGTAAACGCGTCCTAACATCATGCCCTCTTCCCACGCCGTTTCACTCCAATTCGCGCCTTGCAAACTCAAACCATCTTGCATCTTCGCGGGTCATCGCCGGACTGTCGCATCCCGTACGATTCGATTCAATATTCCCGCTGGCCGCTGTTTTTTGCGCGGGAAGTGTTACGGGAAGAGGTAGATTCGCTGAAAGCAAGGAAAGGAGGAGGAGAAGATGGCAATTCGTTTGCATAAGAACGCCCGGACAACGCCCCTGCGTGTCTATTCCAAGCTACGCTTGTTCAGTCGCACAAGGCAATGTCCATCTTCCATGAATTACAGCATAGCGATAGTCGTAAATCATGGATACGATGCATCTATCATGCTCGTTTCTCACAATTAATTCAAAGAAATAAATTGAATAAAAAATGTTTTCTACGTCGCAAAAAGGTATTAAAGAAAATTCCATATATCCTTTATAAATGCTTTTTATAAGATTCAGAAACATTATTGAGGTCAATGCAAGTCGCGACAGACCTGCTGTCCGTCAATCGTCATGTCATCTCCCTTCTGGCGGCGGATTTTCGTTGCCGGATGTTTTATGCGCCGCTTCGACGACGATGTTGGGGAATTTTGTGCGCGCGTCTCTGGGCAACGCGGCGATTCTGCCCGCGACCTGGCGGGCGATGTCGCGGTAAAGGCGGGCTATCGGGTTATCCGGCGCTGCGGCGACGGGTTTGCCGTTATCACCCGCGGCGCGGATGCTTGTATCCAGCGGCAGCTTGCCAAGGCAGTCGATGCCGAATTCCGCGTGTAATCGCTCGCCGCCGCCAGCGCCGAAAATGGCCTCACTTTTTCCGCAGTGCGGACAAACATGAAAGCTCATGTTTTCCACGATACCCAGAATCCGCACGCCCACTTTTTCAAACATGCGTATGCCGCGCCGCACGTCCAGCAGGGCAATGTCCTGCGGCGTCGTGACCATCACCGCGCCCGTGACCGGAACCTGCCGCGCCAGGGAAAGCTGCACGTCGCCCGTGCCGGGCGGCATATCCACCAGCAAATAGTCCAGATCGTCCCATCGGGTTTCGTTCAGCAACTGGGAGAAGGCGCGTATTACCAGCGGACTGCGCCAGATGAGCGGCGCGTTTTCTTCCACCAGAAAACCGATGGACATGACCTGTACGCCGCAGGCCATGAGCGGACGTATTCCTCCCGCTTCCGGCGCCGGGCATTGCCCGGCCAGACCCAGCATTTTCGGCAGCGATGGCCCGTAGATATCCGCGTCCAGCAATCCGACCCGCGCTCCTTCCGCCGTCAGCGCCGCCGCCAGATTGACCGCCGTGGCGCTCTTGCCGACGCCGCCCTTGCCGGAAGCCACCGCGATGATATTGCGAACGCCCGGCAGGTGCCGCGTCGTGCCCGCCTGCGTCGCGTGGGCGACGATTTTGCCGGTCACGCGCACCCGGACTTCATCGACTTCCGGCAGGGCGGCGAGGCGCTCTCGCACCCGCGTTTCCAGCTCGGACTGAAGGCGCCGCACCGGATAACCCACTTCGACATCCAATTGGACGAGACCGCCATTGATGCGGATATCGCGGCGCTGGACATTATGCGCCATATCCTTGCCGGTAAGCGGATCAATCAAGGATTGCAGGGCGGTCTGTATGGCTTCGGGCGTGAGGGGCATGGCGCGGATTCGGATTCGGATTCGGCGTGTCGGTGGATTTATTGGCGGCGTATTTTTTCCAGCAGGGCCGTGGTGGAATTGGGGTGCAAAAATGGAATGGCATGGACATGGCCGCCCCAGCCCAGCGTTTCCTTCGCGCCAACAATGCGCGAAACCGGCCAGTCGCCGCCCTTGACCAGGATTTCCGGACGGCAGGCGAGTATCGGCGAAAGCGGCGTGTCTTCGGCAAACCAGCTGACCAGGCTGACGCATTCCAGCGCCGCCAGCACCGCCATGCGGTCCGCCAGCGTATTGACGGGACGATCCTCGCCCTTGCCCTGGCGCCGGACAGAGGCGTCCGAATTGACCAGCACGATGAGGGAAGCGCCCAGCGCCCGCGCCTGCGCCAGATAACTGACGTGCCCCCGATGCAGCACGTCAAAGCAGCCATTGGTCAACACGCGCGGACGGGGCAACGCGGCGGCGCGCCGGATCAGCGCCTCTGGCGGGCAAATCTTCTCTTCAAAAGCGGGCGAAGGAAACAAGGTCGGCATGGTTCATTCCAGATTCTGCGCCTGTTCGCGCATCTGTTCAATGAGGAGCTTCAATTCCATCGCGGCCTGGGTGACTTCGCCCAGGGCGGACTTGGCGCTGAGGGTGTTGGCTTCGCGGTTCAATTCCTGCGCCAGAAAATCCAGACGTTTGCCGACCGCGCCGCCAACGGCGAAAATGCGTTCCAGTTCCTCCAGGTGCGCGGCGAGACGGGAAAGTTCCTCCTCCACATCGATGCGCACGGCAAAAAGCGCGACTTCTTGCAGGATGCGCGCTTCCTCCACGAGAGCGCCGCTGGCGCTGACGGCGTCACGCAGGCGCTGGCGCAGCTTTTCGTTCAGCGCGGCCTGCGCGGCGGGAATCAGGGGCGCGATGCGGGCAAGGACGGCGCGCATCCGTTGCCCGCGCTCCCGGATGATGTCGGCAAGTTTTTCGCCTTCACGCGCGCGCGCGGCGATGAATTCTTCCAGCGTCGCGGTGAATAATTCCCGGATGACGGGCGCGAGCGCGTCGAATTCCACGCTTTCGTTTCCCAGGAGCGACGGCCAGCGCAGCACATCGCCCAGTGAAAGCGGACTGGCTTCCGGCAGATGCGCGCGCGCCAAATCGCTGATTTCCCGGATTTTATCCAGGAGCGCCCGGTCTACCCTTGTCGCGTCCGCCTTTTGTTCCAGCGTGAAGCTCAGGCGGCATTCCACCTTGCCGCGCTTCAGGTGGGCAATGAGTTGTTCGCGCATGTCCGCTTCCGCCGCGCGCAGCTCGTCCGCCAGACGAAAATGCAGATCGAGGAAGCGGGAATTGACGCCTTTCATCTCCATGTGAATCTGCCCGTTGGCGAAGCGGCGGGTCTGGGCGGCATAGCCGGTCATGCTGTTGATCATGGGGAACCATCCTGAAAACCTGAAAAACGCGACGGAAAACTTTCCGTCGAACAAGCCCCGATGTCCGTTACCCTTTACAGGTCGACCGCAAGGCCGGACAATAGCGGGAAAAGCGCAATCATACCTGCCATCTCGACATCAATGGGGCAACAAGTCAATGCCGCCTTGCCAAGCGGCTTCCAGATTGAGGAATACACCATAGACCGCCAGCTTTCCCTGGGCGGTTTTTCCATTGTCTATCTGGCGCGCGACAAGACAGGACAGGAAGTGGCGATCAAGGAATACCTGCCCAACAGCCTGGCGCTGCGCGGCGAAGGGGAAGTGAAGCCCCTCATCCAGACCGAGCATCAGGGCGCTTTCCGTTACGGCATGAAGTGTTTTTTCGAGGAAGGCAAGGCGCTCGCCAGCCTTTCGCACCCCAACGTGGTGCGCGTGATCAACTTTTTCCGCGCCAACGACACCGTATACATGGTCATGAAATACGAGCAGGGACGCACTTTGCAGGAAATCATCCACAAGCGTCTGGGGCACATTTCCGAGCGTTTCATTCGCGGGATATTCGTGCGCCTGCTGAACGGTCTGCGGGTCGTGCATAGCAACAAGCTCCTGCATCTCGACAT
>JAITJU010000285.1 GCA_031278735.1 Zoogloeaceae bacterium | reverse complement strand
CAACTGACCATCCTGCCGCATGTCGCCAGCAAGCTGAACTTCGATCCCGTCCGCGATTTCACGCCGATCTCCCAATTAGCCTATACCTCGGTCGTCATCGCCGCCGCGCCCAATTTCCCGGTCGCCAACCTGCAGGATCTGGTGCGGCAGGCGAAGGCGCGTCCAGGCGATCTGACGTATTCTTCCAGCGGCAGCACCACCATCATCCATCTGGCAGGCGAATATTTCGCTTCCACCGCAGGCATATCGCTCCTGCACGTGCCGTTCAAGGGCAGCGCCCCGGCGATCACGGCGCTCCTGAGCGGCGAAGTGAACCTTGCCTTCGACACGCTCACCATCCTGTCGCCCCAGATCAAGGCAGGCAAGGTCAAGGGATTGGCCATTGCCGCCGCCAAACGATCGCCGGTGCTTCCCGACCTGCCCACCGTCGCCGAGGCGGGTTATCCCGGTTTTGAGGTGCCCTCGTGGTTCGGGCTGATCGGGCCGGGGAACCTTCCCGCGGACATCGTGGCGCGCCTCAACCGAGAAGTCGCCGCCATCCAGCAGTTGCCGGAAATCCAGGGAAAGCTCGCCGCGCAGGGATTGGAAACCTGGCCATCCACCCCCGCCGAATTCGCGCAACGCCTGCGGGACGATTCCACCCGCTACGCCCGGATCGTAAAGAACGCCGGAATCCGCTTCGATTGATGACGGACGGCATTCTCTACATGGCCCGTACCCGCGCCTGGTATCTGGCGCTGGGCTACGACAATCCTTATGTATGGGCGCATCATGAGGACGCGCCGCCGTTTGCTCCCCTTGCCCAGCCGCTTGCAAAAACGACGCTCACCCTCGTCACCACCGCCGTGCCCTTCCAGCCGGACAAGGGAGAACAAGGGCCGGGAGCGCCGTACAACGCCGCCGCCAAGTTCCATCAGGTCTATTCCGGCGACGCCGGAAAGGATCACGACCTGCGCATTGCCCACGTCGGCATTGACCGCAAGCACACAAGCATGGAAGACAGCGGCACGTGGTTTCCCCTGCCGCTCCTGCAACGCTGGGCAAGGGAAGGCCGTTTTCTTCTCGCGCCGCGCTTTCACGGTTTTCCCACCAATCGCAGCCAGCGACGGACCCGCACGACGGACGCCCCGGAATTGCTCGCCCGCTGCCAGGCCGATGGCGCGAAAGCCGCGATCCTCGTCGCCAATTGCCCCATCTGTCATCAATGCCTTGCGCTTGCCGCCCGCCATCTCGAAGCACACGGCATCGCCACCGTGCTCATGGGCTGCGCCCGCGACATCGTGGAACATTGTGGCGTGCCCCGTTTCCTCTTTTCCGATTTCCCCCTGGGAAACGCCGCTGGCCGCCCGCATGACGCGGCCTCGCAGGAAGAAACACTGCGACTGGCGCTCGCGCTGCTCACTGAGGCCAAAGCGCCGCGCGCCACTTGGCAATCTCCGCTAATCTGGGCAAAAAACGACGAATGGAAGCAGGACTACGCCAACCCCGAAGGCCTGACGCCGGAAGAACGCGCTCGCCTCTACGCCGAGGCCGAAGCCGCCCGCATCCAGTCCCGCGCCAGCCGACAGCACGCCTTGCGGGAATATGCGGAAAAAGCTGCGGCAAAGCGCGATCAACCAGGCGAAAACAGCAACGGTTTTTCCATGCGCCCGGCAGGGCGCGCGTAAGGCGTTAGACAGGCAATCGCATTTGCTTCGCCTTCTGGCCCCAGCTATGCCAGGCCGCGCCGATCGCCTGGGCCGACCTTGACGCCATGAAATAGAACACGCCTCCAATCCTGCCCTTCCAATGGGAACAGGGCGCTCTCTCGCTGCCTTCCTCGTCGCGCTCGTTTCGACGAACGAAAAGGGCAAATGCGATTGCCCTGCAAGGTGTTAGACTTTCACCCTTTTATCTGCTTTTATTCCCATGAAATCCGCCATTCGCCAAAAACTTGAACGGCTCGCCTTTCGTCTGGAAGAAGTCGACACGCTCCTGGCCAGCAAGGAGGCGACGCAAGACATGTCGGCATTTCGCCGTCTTTCCCTCGAACGCGCTGAAATTGAGCCGGTGACGCGGCTTTACGCCCACTATCTTCAGATCGAGACGAATTTGCGGCAGGCGGAGGCCATGCGTTCCGACTCGGAAATGCGGGAATTGGCGGAAGAGGAAATCGCGGCGACAAAAATCGAACTCCCGGCATTGGAACTGGAACTGCAAAAACTGCTCCTGCCGCGCGACCCGGATGACGCGCGCGACATCCTGCTGGAAATTCGCGCCGGAACGGGCGGCGACGAATCGGCGTTGTTCGCGGGAGAACTGTTTCGCATGTACAGCCGCTACGCCGAACGGCAACGCTGGCAAGTGGAGACGCTTTCCGCCAACGCCTCGGAACTGGGCGGCTACCGGGAAATCATCTGCCGCGTGACGGGCGCAAACGTCTATGCCCGCCTCAAGTTCGAATCCGGCGCGCATCGGGTGCAGCGCGTGCCGGAAACTGAAACCCAGGGGCGTATCCACACTTCCGCATGCACCGTGGCCGTCATGCCGGAAGCGGACGCGGTGGGCGAGGTGCAGATAAACCCAGCGGAATTGCGCATCGACACCTTTCGCGCCGCAGGCGCGGGCGGACAGCACATCAACAAGACCGATTCAGCGGTGCGCGTCACGCATCTGCCCACCGGAATCGTCGCCGAATGCCAGGATAGCCGCTCGCAACACCAAAACAGGGCTTCCGCGCTGCGTGTGCTGGCGACGCGGATAAGAGACGCGCAAATCCGCGCGCAACAGGCAAAGGAAGCCGCAACCCGCAAAAGCCTGGTGGGCAGCGGCGACCGATCCGAACGCATCCGCACCTACAATTTTCCACAGGGACGGGTGACAGACCATCGCATCAACCTAACCCTCTACAAAATCACCGCCATCATGGAAGGCGATCTGGATGAAATCATCAACGCGCTGACGGTCGAACACCAAATGGAGCAACTCGCCGCGCTGGCGGAAACGTGAGTTTTCCACCGGACGCCAGCAACGACATGCGACTTTCTGTTATAAAAACCCGCGCCGACTGGCTCAGGGCGGCGCGTCGGCAAATCGACGCGCTGGACGCCCGCCTGCTGCTGCAAGCGGTGACGCGACAAACGCACGCCAGCCTGATGACCCATCCCGAAAGCGCGCTGCCCCCCGATGAACAGGATCACCTGGCCGCCCTGCTGCGCCGCCGCGCCGCCGGGGAACCGCTGGCCTACCTCCTGGGCAGCGCCAATTTTTACGGTCGCCGCTTTCAGGTTTCGCCCGCCGTACTGACGCCGCGTCCCGAAACGGAAGAACTGGTAACGCTGGCGTTATCAAGGCTCGCGCAACACGCGGGAGAAATCCGGGCGCTGGATTTGGGTACGGGCAGCGGCGTCATTGCCGTCACGCTGGCGCTGGAACATCCCGCAGCCCGGATTGTCGCCATCGACCTTTCCAGCGAGGCGCTGGACGTTGCCTGCGCCAACGCCAAGTCACTGGGGGCTTCCGTGCGCTTTCTTCGCAGTGACTGGTTTGCCGCGCTTGAAAACGAACGCTTTCACCTGATCGTCGCCAACCCGCCCTACATCGCCGCCGATGACCCGCACCTAACCGGCGATGGTCTGCGCTTTGAGCCGCGCTCCGCGCTTACCGACGAGGCCGATGGCCTCGCCGCCATCCGCGCCATCACCGCTGCCGCCTCGGAACACCTGCATCCCGGCGGCTGCTTGCTGTTTGAACACGGATGGAACCAGGGCGAAACATCCCGCGCCTTGATCGCCGCCGCCGGATTGGAAAACATACAGACTTGGCGCGACTTCTCCGGTCAGGAACGCATCAGCGGAGGACAGATTCCCCCGGTTCGAAGGCACCCCCGGCAAGAAAACCGGGTGCGCGCGCAAGAACAGGCGGGGTTCAGCCCGGCAAGAAAAATCCCTTAACCGCCGCGTTCCGCCGACATGCCAAGCCCCTGATGCAAAAGCGCTGCGGCTTGGCGGTGCTCGTAAGGGGAAGGATGCTGTTGCGCGACGGCGGGATGGGCGACGGCGGCAGCCTCATGCAGCTTGCGGCGGGGAACCAGGTCATCGTCCAGCAATTGCTCAATGCGCGCAAAAACTTCCAGGCGCGAGAACGGTTTTTTCATGAAATCATCCGCACCCACCCGCGCGCCAAAGAATTGTTCGGTGGCCTGCTCGTTGCCGCTCATCATGATGATGGGAATGCTCTTGGTGCGTTCGTCGCGGCGCAGCGCGCGCAAGGCGGCAAACCCGTTGATGCCGGGCAGCACGATGTCCAGAAAAATGAGTTCTGGATGCCGGGAAAGCACCAGCTTCAGACCGGATTCCGCATCTAGCGCCGTAATTGCCTCACATCCGGCGGAACGCAGAATGCGCTTCAGGGCCGTGACCACCGTCTGGGAATCGTCAATGATGAGCACCCGCGTGCCCTCGCGTGGATTGACCCGCGGACGGATGCGGCGCTCCGGTTGCTGGAGCAGTTCCTCCGCGCCGTCCAGCGTAAGCGGCTGGACATCGCTGGGTTTGGAGAAAAGCGTAAGAAATTGATCAAACAGGCTCATGGCGCATGATTTCCGTGTCACCCCGCGCGACACGCGCGGAGAAACCAAATAAAACAAATTATACATTATATACGCGACGCAACAGAGTAAAACAAACTACATGCGACACCATGCCATATAACATACATTCTTCTCCATCTTCTCTCTCTTCTTTACAACGAGATCAGGCAGGAAAGCGCGGCATTGCGGATGGAATGGAACCCCC
>JAITJU010000274.1 GCA_031278735.1 Zoogloeaceae bacterium | reverse complement strand
CTTTGAACTGGGCGTGCGCAAGGGCTGTGAACTGAAGAAAATCGAGATGCGCTACCATACCGATCCCAAAGCATACAAGGCACAGGATTTTCTGGACAAGTTGAAACATTGGCCTGGTTCACAGGAAGTTAAAGAACAGGAATGGGACAAAACCATCAAGGAACTGGAAGAATTGAAGAACGTAGTCATGAATCCCTATTCACATCCCGATGCGCCCAACATTCCAAAAGCGGAAGTCGAGAAAGCGATCCGGGTGGTCGAAGAATTCCTGAAATTGCTATAGATCTTGTGTGCCGGAATCAACGACACGGAACACAACACTTACTGTGTACGTACTGTTTCGGGAGTCTCTGAAGTGCGCTTCGGAAAAGTGATGTCACTGAAATAAAGGTGCTGGCCGGACTGACCGGATTCCTCGCCTCCCCCTCCCCGCGAAATGCTTCCGCCACCGGAACCGTCCTCCGAAGAATGGGCTTGCTGGCGCAGCCGTTTGATTTGTTCCCACAGGGCGGATGGAAGCTGAGCCAGTTCGTCGGGATGATTCATGGCCTGATCCAGAATGTCCCGCGCCAACTCGCGGACGGTCATGTGCGCGTGCGTCAGACCCCGTTCGGGCAGGGGCAGGTAGTCCTCACTGCCCAGGCACGCCTCGACAAAGGACAAAGGCTCCGTGCGCACGGTATAGGAAGCGCCCAACGAAAAGCCGGTACGCGGATCGCGGCGATAGCCGTTCTGCTCGATTCAGGTGGAAAGACGCAGACACAGGACGGCGCGCGATACGGTAGAGAAGGCCGCCTTTGGCGAACCCGGCGCGCGCAATAGGGCGGTACGCAGTGATTGTTTAGCGCGAAGATCAAGAGCGCCATTTGCGGCGCTCCCCACTGGAGCCAGGCAATGGCCTGTGACAATGCAAGAGGAATTGCGCCCGCGCGGGCGCGAAAGATACGCGCGGACGCTTGCGGTCTTTTCATCTCCGATGACTTGCCAGCCGCTGCCAGGTATCCACCACCGTGTCCGGATTGAGCGACATGCTTTGTATCCCCTGGTCCATCAGCCATTCGGCGAGATCGGCGTGATCCGATGGCCCCTGGCCGCAGATGCCCACGTACTTTCCCTTGCGGTTGGCGGTCTCGATGGCCATGGAAAGCAGCCGCTTCACCGCCGGATCGCGCTCATCGAACAGGTTGGCGACGAGGCCGGAATCGCGGTCTAGGCCCAGGGTCAATTGCGTCAAGTCATTGGAGCCGATGGAAAAACCGTCGAAGATGTCGAGGAAGGCGTCGGCCAGGAGCGCGTTCGAGGGAATCTCGCACATCATGATGAGCTTCAGATCGTTCTCGCCCTGCTTCAGGCCGTGTTCGGCCAAAAGGTTTACCACGCCGCGGCCTTCTTCCAGCGTGCGCACGAAGGGCGCCATCAGCCAGATGTTGGCAAAGCCCATTTCCTCGCGCGCCTTTTTCATGGCGCGGCATTCGAGCGCGAA
Source organism: Zoogloeaceae bacterium (assembly GCA_031278735.1). Classification (GTDB taxonomy): domain Bacteria; phylum Pseudomonadota; class Gammaproteobacteria; order Burkholderiales; family Rhodocyclaceae; genus Azovibrio. The sequence goes on along the minus strand of JAITJU010000274.1, from coordinate 2,268 downwards.
ACAGTCGCGGAAGGAATGCGCGATGTAGCGCGAGGCGCCGCGAAAGCCCAGCATGGGGTTTTCCTCTTCCGGCTCGTAGAGTTCGCCGCCCAGAAGTTTGCGGTATTCGTTGGACTTGAAGTCGGAAAGCCGCACGATCACCGGCTTGGGCCAGAAAGCGGCGGCGATGGTGGCGACGCCCTCGGAGAGCTTTTCCACGAAGAATTCCACCGGATTCCCGTAGCCGCGCGCGCGACGCAGGATTTCCTCGCGCTTGCCCGCCGGAACCTCGTCGATTTCCAGGATCGCCTTGGGATGGATGCCGATCACGTTGTTGATGATGAATTCCAGCCGCGCCAGCCCGACGCCCGCGTTGGGCAGTTGCGCGAATTCAAAGGCGAGTTCGGGATTGCCGACGTTCATCATCACCTTCACCGGAATGTCCGGCATGACAGAAACATCCTGGGTGACGATTTCGTAATCGAGCCTGCCGCGATAGATGTGGCCGGTATCGCCCTCGGCGCAGGAGGCGGTGACGATTTCGCCCTCGGCGAGCACCTGGGTCGCGTCGCCGCAGCCGACGATGGCGGGCACGCCCAGTTCGCGGGCGATGATGGCGGCGTGACAGGTGCGCCCGCCCCGGTTGGTGACGATGGCGGCGGCGCGCTTCATCACCGGCTCCCAGTTGGGATCGGTCATGTCGGCCACCAGCACGTCGCCGGGCCGCACCTTGTCCATCTCCTTCGGGTCGAGGACGATCCGCACCGGCCCCGCGCCGATCTTCTGGCCGATGGCGCGACCAGAGGCGAGCGCCTTGGAAAAAGCCTTCAGCCGGAATTTTTCCTGCCGGTTGCCGTCCTCGCGGGATTTCACGGTTTCCGGTCGCGCCTGCAGGATGTAGAGCTTGCCGTCGATGCCGTCCTTGCCCCATTCGATGTCCATCGGGCGCTGGTAGTGTTTTTCGATGATCATCGCGTAGCGGGCGAGTTCCTCCACCTCGGCGTCGGTGATGGAAAAACGGACGCGATCCGCTTCCGGCACATCCTCGATGATCGTGGATTTGCCCGCGACCCTTTCGCCGGAAAAGACCATGCGGGTCATCTTGGAGCCGAGATTCCGGCGAATGACGGCCTTTTTGCCCGCTTCCAGCATGGGCTTGTGCACGTAGAATTCGTCGGGATTCACCGCGCCCTGCACCACGGTTTCCCCCAGGCCGTAGCTGGCGGTAATGAACACGGCGTCACGGAAGCCCGATTCGGTGTCGAGCGTGAACATCACCCCCGCCGCGCCCTTGTCGGAACGCGCCATGCGCTGCACCCCGGCGGAAAGGGCCACGTCGGCATGGACGAAATTCTTGTGCGCCCGGTAGGCAATCGCCCGGTCATTGTAGAGCGAGGCGAAGACTTCCTTGATGGCGCGCAGGATGTTGTCCAGCCCGACGATGTTCAGGAAGGTCTCCTGCTGCCCGGCGAAGGAAGCGTCCGGCAAATCCTCGGCGGTGGCGGAGGAGCGCACGGCAAAGGAGGCGTTGCTCGCGGAACCCTCGATGAGCCGCTGGTATTGCTCGGTGATTTCCACCGTGAGCGCCATGGGGAACGGCGTGTCGAGGATCCACTGGCGGATTTGTTCGCCGACGCGGGCCAGGGCGTTGACATCTTCCACGTCCAGGTGTTCGAGGGCGTCGATAATGCGCTTTTCCAGCCCGCCCTGCGCCAGAAAATCCCGGTACGCCTGCGCCGTGGTGGCAAAGCCGCCGGGCACGCGCACGCCGGAACTGGCCAATTGGCTGATCATTTCGCCCAGGGAGGCGTTCTTGCCGCCGACCCGGTCGACATCGGTCGCGCGCAGTTTTTCGAGGGGGATGACGAACTCGCTCATGGGAAATTTCCTTTCAGGAATGGGCAGGTGAGAAAGAAGGCAGGGTGGAATCCTCCGCCTTGAGGCGGCGGAGGGCGGTATCGCGGCGTGCCGCCGAACGCAGGGATTGCGCCAGGCTCGCGTGGATGAAATCGATGTGCGCCTCGGCGGCGGCGCGGGCGGCGGCGGGCTGCTGCTCCCGGATCGCCGCGAACAGCGCCTGCTGCTGGGTCATGAAGAGCGAAAAGGCGCGGGGCGCATGGCGCAGTTCCGCCAGGTTGAGACGGATGTCGTCTTCCAGGAGGCGCAGCACGGCGGAAGTCAGGTGCGCGAGCAGGACATTGTGGGCGGCGTCGGCGATGGCCTGCTGCAAGGCCATGTCGCAGCGGGCGCGCGCGTCGGCGTCTTCCCTCTGGAGAGCGGCGTCCAGAT
>JAITJU010000271.1 GCA_031278735.1 Zoogloeaceae bacterium | reverse complement strand
CTGGCGGCAAGGGCGGGTCTGAAGGCCGCCAACCTCTCTTTCTGGAGGTGTTTCGCTCGTACGGTAACCAGGCAAACAACCAGGCGCAATGACAAATGTATTCATGCGATTGCCCTGTCTGAACCCCGGCGGCGCCATGACCGCCGGGAAAAACGTGGTATGCTCTTCGCCCGCGACGCCGCAAACATCCGCTTGGGCGAATCGCCCGGGACGCGGCAGCCATACGAGCCATACGGTTTGAACAGATATGACGACATTTTTCATTCGGGAATGCCAGAGGCCGGAAATTTCCAGGATTGGCGACGCGGCGTTATTGACGGTCATCATCCTGGCGGGAACGGTTTTCCCGCGCCTGATGCTGCTGGGGCTGTTCCCGGTATCGGACGAAGGCTATTACGCCTACGTCGCGCAACAAATTCACCACAGCCTTGCCAATGGAGAGGGCATTCCGAATCATGGCGGACTTTCCTTCTATCCCATGTTGTGTTCATGGGTGTTTTCCCTGCAATACAACCCCATGATTTCCTTGCGGCTGATTGATTTTGGCGCGGCGGTCGGCATGGCGTTTTTGTTGTACAAGGTATTGGCGAGAATATGTAATAACAATACAGGCGCGGCGCTCATCACCTTTATTTTTACCTTCACCATGAATCAGGTTGGATTTATCGACAACGGATTCAAGAACAGCATCACCGCGGCTTTTGTGCCCCTGCTCCTGGCCCTGTATATTGGAATCGCGGCCATACAGGACAAAAAGTCGGGAAACGCCTGGTTGATGGCGGGCGCCTTGACCGCGCTGGCCGTCGTTTTCCGGGAGACCTTTGTTCCCTTTGCGGCATTGGGACTGATCAGCGTATTCATTGCGCAAGGCAAAAAGGCGGCTTTGCTGTTTTTCATCGGCGGCGTTGCAACAGGAATGTTATTGATCGGCGGAATTCTCATCGCGCGCGGGGGCGCGGCGGAAATCATCGCTTCCTATCACGCGGCAGGCATTCTGGTAGGTTCCGCTTCGAGCGCTCGGCGACTGGAATATTTTGTCTTTTACGGCCTGACGGCAATTCGTTTTTCTCCCGTTGTAATCACATTTGGCGCATTGTCCAGCATGATACTGCCGATCGCCATTTTCCTTCGCCATGACAGGTCTCTTTTCCTGGCGACTGTTTTCTGGCTGTCTTTCATCGGAGCCGCCCTGATCGAGCCAGCCATGAAAATGGGCTACGTTTATCATTTTACCCTTGCGTTTCCCGGTCTTGCCGGATTGTGCGCATTGGCCTTGCGCGAGATCATTCGAATATGGCCCGCCATGCGATGGATAAACGGAAGAATGAACAACATTCTTGCCGTGGCAGGCATCTTGCTGTCATCAATCTGGATTTATTTTTCCTGTTCCAAATCAGCGATATTTTATTGGCCAAAAACAATCGAAACATTGATTGCCGCTCCTGCCGGAACATGGCCGGAAAAGTTCACGAATCGCTCGGAATATCTATTCATGGCGTCGGAAATCAAAAAGGCAATTCCTGAAAACGGCACACTTGGCATCAGCAACGGCATGCATGCCTTATATCCGCTGACAGGACATTTGCCATCCGCATACCGCCTGAATGATCTGAGCGCAACCGCCCGTTTGCTGCATTCTTCCGTTCCGGACATCCGGCGGGAACTGCTGGGGTGCGCGCCGGATGTCCTCGTGGTCACAACCATGAATGACGATCCTTTGCTCGAAGCCATTCTCACGACAGAAATCTATGAAACGGCGTCGAAAATTCCGTTTGACAGACAAGGACGAGGCCCTTTCGATGGCGTGATAATTTTCCGTAAAACGCAGAAGACGATTTGTCTTGAGAAGCAGGGCATGGCAGACTGGTTGGACAAAATTTCCGCGCAAAGAAAATGATCTGTGTTTTCCGGCGCCTTTTCCGGAATTCGTCCGTACCGGCAGTCCGCCGCTCAATCGGCGAAACGCGCGCCTTTCCTGTCATGGCCGCTGGCAGCGCGGACAATAAAAGCTGGAACGTCCGGATTGGCGGAACTGGCGGATAATCGCGCCGCAGCGCGGGCAGGGCTGGCCGGCGCGGTCATAGACGGCGCAGCGCAGTTGGAAGCTGCCCGCGCCGCCATCACTGCGCACATAGTCGCGCACACTGCTGCCGCCCGCCTCGATGGCTTCCAGCAAAGTTTCCCGAACCGCCGCCGCCAGTTTTTCCAGAGACGCGGCCTTCAGGCTTCCGGCGGGACATGAGGGCGAGATTCCGGCGCGAAACAGGCTTTCCGCCGCATAGATGTTGCCGACGCCCGTCAATAAAGCCGCGTTCATCAGCAAGGACTTGATCGGCGTCTTCCGCCCCCGGACGGCATTCGCCAGCCAGTCCGCCGTAAATCCCGGCGACAGCGGCTCCATGCCCAGACGCGCCAGCAGGGGATGCGCCTCGGGATTGTCGCCGACCTGCCAGAGTACGACGCCAAACCGGCGCGGGTCCCTGAGGCGCATAATCACGGCAGGAAAACACAAATCGAAATGATCATGCGCGCCCGCCAGAGCGTCCGGCGGCGCCAGACGCAGACTTCCCGACATGCCCAGATGCACGATCAGCCAGCCGTCCGCCGTCGGCCAGTGGAACAGCAAATACTTGCCGCGCCGCGCAATGGCGGCCAGACGATGTCCCAAAAGACGCGCGCGCAAATCCTGCGGCACGGGCAGGCGCAAGTCGGCGCGACGAACCGCGCAATCCGTCACGGTCTTACCCACCAGACGCGGCAGCAATCCCAGGCGGCTGACTTCGACTTCGGGAAGTTCGGGCATGGTCAGACGCCCAATGCGCGTTTCAGCTTTTCCGGCGCCCTGGCGGCATAGATCGCGGGCAGGTTGCGCCAGGCGCCGCAAATATCCATGCCGAAGCCAAAGACGAAGCGATCCGGCACGGAAAGCCCCACGAAATCAGCCCGTATAGGCTTTTCCCGCCCAGTCTCCTTTTCGGCGAACACCGCCGTCAACACGCGCTTCGCGCCCATTTGCCGCAAGCGATCGCAAATGGCGGTCAGGGTAAGCCCTTCGTCGAGAATGTCATCGACCACCAGCGCGACGCGCCCTTCGAGGTCTATCCAGGGGCCGCTGCGCCAGGCGAGCCTGCTGTGGCCGTGAGTGTTGCCGCCATAGCGGCTGGCGTGCAGATAATCGAAATCAAGCGGAAAATCAAGCAGAGGCAGAAGATGGCCGACAAAGGGCGTCGCGCCGCTCATCACGCAAAGCAACACCGGATTTTCGTCGGCAAGCTCCGCCTTGACGGCTGCCGCCACCCGCCTGACCGCGTCTTGCACTGCGGCTTCCGCATGGATCAGTTCGGCGTCCGCCAGGAGCGCCAGGGCTTCTTCACGATGCATACATTTTCCCGAAAATCTCGAAGGGTTCCCGGAAGCCGCGCCCCGCGCCCCGCCCACGATTCGCCATCCGCGCCATTGTCCTGAAAAGCCGTCCAGAAACCCAGGATCCGCCCCGATGCCGCCGGTCACGCAAGCGGGACTTTGCGCCGGGAACAATAATGCATGAGCAGGGCAAGCGCAATACCCGCAACGATGTCCAGCACATGATGCTGATGCACCAGCATGGTCGAGCACACAATCAGGAAAAACCAGGCCGCCCACATGACGCGCAGGAACGGCGAGCTTCGCCTGCCCAGCGCGAGCAGGAACAGCGCCGCGCAGCAGACGTGCAGCGAAGGCACGCTGTTCAGCGGGCCATCGAAGTGGAAAATGACGCGAAACAGGGTATGGTAAGGCTCGCCGGACGGCAGCGCGCGCGCGTATCCCACGGGGGCGGGAAACGCCACGAAACAAAGGCCGGCAACCAGAATCGCCGCCATGAACGCCCGCGCCAGCCGCCGCAATTCGGGCGGATTCAGGAAAAACGGCGGCAGAATCGCCAGCACATAAATGGACATGTACGCCCAGAACCATTCCTGCACGAATGGAATACGCAATTCGGCGGCGAGAAACGGACGGTAAAACCGCGTCCGCTGGCTCGCAAGCCAGTAGGCGAGGGGATAGACGCTGTAGAACACGAGGGCGATCCCCGTCCACCAAATCGCGAACGTCTTCAGTCGCGCCTGCCAGGGCGCCAGGACGACCTTGCCGCCATTTTGCCCAAAAAACGGCGCGGCGGCTTCATCCTGCATTTTTTCCGGAACGCGCAAGGTCATTCAGGTAAGCGCCGAACTCCGCGCCCACATCGGGGTGGCGCAGACCGAAGACGACCGAGGCTTGCAGATAACCCAGCTTGGAACCGCAATCGTAGCGTGTGCCCGCGTAGCGATAGGCAAGCACCTGCTCTTCCGTCATCAGCGCGGCAATGCCGTCCGTCAGCTGGATTTCGCCGTTTGCGCCCGCGGCGCCCTTTTCCAGATGATGAAAAACGCGCGGCGACAGAATGTAGCGCCCCACGACGGCCAGATTGGAGGGCGCTTCTTCCGGGCTGGGTTTTTCCATGACGGCATTTACCTGCTCGACCCGCTCGGCCACGGGACGGGCGGCGACGATGCCATAGTTTCGGACGTCTTCCCGCGGCACTTCCTGCACGGCCAGGAGCGAGCAGCGATAGTAGTCATAGGCGTCGGTCATCTGTTTCAGGACGGCGGGATCGCCATCCAGCAGGTCGTCGGCGAGCAGCACGGCAAAGGGTTCGTCGCCCACCACTTCCTTCGCGCAAAGCACCGCGTGCCCCAGCCCCAGGGCTTCCGACTGGCGGATATAGACGCAATTCACGCCTTTCGGCAGGATATTGCGCACCACCTTCAGCATGTCCAGCTTGCCTTTTCTTTCCAGTTCCGTTTCCAGCTCGAAGGCCATGTCAAAATGATCCTCGATGGCGCGCTTGCTGCGTCCCGTGACGAAAATCAGTTCCGTGACGCCCGCCGCCACCGCTTCCTCGACGGCGTACTGAATCAGGGGCTTGTCGACCACCGTCAGCATTTCCTTGGGGCTTGCCTTCGTCGCCGGCAGAAAACGGGTGCCCAGACCCGCTACGGGGAATACGGCCTTGCGGATTTTTTTCATGCGCTTTCTCCTCTCGTTCGTTGGTTTGCCGGATGCCTCATCGTGAAAACACATAGTCGCCGTGTTCATCGACCGCCGCCCGCAGCGCCCGGGCGTTTGCCGAAAAAAGATCGTGCCCCTGCTTCAGGTTTTCCCAGAAATGGCGCAAGGCGGGATTGCGCGCGTTTTGCGCGGCGTATTGCCGCATGTTGGCGTCTGTCATCCTGAAGGGAAAAATATAGACGGGAATTCTGTCCTGGCCGCTGTTTCTGGCGTGGAGGGCGTAGAGGTAGATTTCCCGGATTTTGTCGTCCGTCATGGGCAGGCAGCCGATGCTGACGCAATCGCCGTGGATGAAGATGTCGCCGCCCGGATTTTTGTTGCCGCTCTTTATCCTGTCCGCCGCGTTGGGATAGTTGATGCCCAGCGAAAGCAGGAAATTGCTGCGCGGATTGAAGCGGTCGACATGATAAAAGCCTTCGGGAACCTGCTCGTCTCCGGATTGTCGTTTCGGCCCCAGTTTTCCGGGAACCGCGCAGATCGCGTAGGAACGCAGCTTTCGGTAGCGGATGTCCGTCGCGGATTTGGCGTAAAGCTCAAGCGCGCCCTCCGCCTTGTAGGCCACGAACAGGACATTCAGCGCGTTCGTTTGAATCCCCGCCTGGCGCAAGGTTTTTTCCAGCGCGGCGTTCTTGCTTTTGTAGGCGGCGCGCACTCGCTCGTGGCGCAACTGTTCCGCCAGAAAACCGCGGGCGGACGCGGGCGAATCCGCCGCGCCCGCGCCGCCGACAATCATCATCGGCAAGGCGATGGCCGTCAGCAGGAAAAAGACGCGCAGACGCTCACGCATCGCCCTGCTCCAGCAGGTTTCTCAACGCCGCCTCATCCAGGAGGGCAATGCCCAACGCTTGCGCCTTTGCCAGCTTGGAACCGGCTTCGCTGCCCGCCAGCGCGTAGTCGGTTTTCGCGGAGACGGCGCTGGCGACCTTGCCGCCCGCGGCTTCAATCCGCGCCCTGGCTTCGTCGCGCGTCCAGCCGGGGAGCGTCCCGGTGATGACGAAGGTCTTGCCGGAAAGCGGCCCCGGCGGGGCGTTGGCCTGCCCCGCGTTTTCTTCCCAGCGCGCGCCGGCGGCGATGAGACGCTGGATGACTTCGCGGTTATGCGCCTCGGCGAAAAAATCGAGGATGGATTCGGCCACGACCGGCCCCACGTCGGGCGCTTCCCGCAAGGCGGGCGCGTCCGCCTCCATCAGCCTGGCGAGGCTGCCGAAATGACGGGCGAGATCCCTGGCCGTGCTCTCGCCCACATTGCGGACGCCCAGGGCATAGATGAAACGGGCAAGGCTCGTGTCGCGGCTTTGGGCAATGGCGGCGACGAGGTTTTCGGCGGATTTTTCGCCCATGCGCGCCAATGCCGCCAGCCGGGGAACGTCCAGGTGATACAGATCGGCGGGCGTCCTGACGAGACCTGCCTCGACCAGTTGCTCGACCAGCTTTTCGCCCAGTCCCTCGATGTCCATCGCCCGGCGCGAGGCGAAATGAATCAGCGCCCCCTTGACCTGCGCCGGACACACCAGGCCGCCAGAGCAGCGGAAAATCGCGCCGCCTTCTTCCCGCACCACGCGCGAACCGCATTCCGGGCAGGTTTCCGGAAAGGCAAAGGGCAAGGATCGGGGAGCTTCCGGGGCGGACTCCCCTGCCGCCCCCACCACGCCCACGATTTCCGGAATCACGTCCCCGGCGCGGCGCACGATGACCGTGTCGCCCGTCCGCACATCCTTCCTGAACAGTTCGTCGGCATTGTGCAAGGTGGCGTTGGCGATGGTCACGCCGCCCACGAAAACCGGCGTCAGGCGGGCAACCGGCGTGATGGCCCCGGTGCGTCCCACCTGAACCTCGATGGCTTCCACCCTTGTCCGGGCTTCTTCCGCCGGGTACTTGTGGGCCACGGCCCAGCGCGGCTCGCGGGAACGAAACCCCAGGCGGCGCTGAAGTTCAAGGCTGTTGACCTTGTAGACCACGCCGTCGATGTCAAACGGCAGTTGCGGGCGCAGTGCGCCCATGCGCGCGTGAAACGCCGCCAGCGCCTGCCAGCCGCGAACGATCCGCCGGTATTCGCAGACGGGAAACCCGAAGGATTCCAGCGTTCTCAACAGTTCCCCATGCGTGGCGGGCGGCGTCCAGCCCTCGCACACGCCGACGCCGTAGGCGAAGAACCTGAGCGGCCTCCGCGCGGCAACCGCCGGATCGAGCTGGCGGATGCTGCCCGCCGCGCCATTCCTGGGATTGAGCAGGAGCTTTTCGCCGCGCCCGGCGGCTTTCTCGTTGTAACGGGCAAGATCGTCCCGCCGCATATAGGCTTCGCCGCGCACTTCCAGAAGCGGCGGAATCCTGTCGGCATCGCTCCGCAAGCGAAGCGGAATGTCGCGCACCGTCCTGAGATTTTGCGTCACATCCTCGCCGGTCATCCCGTCGCCGCGCGTCGCGCCCTGCGTCAATACGCCCTGTTCGTAACGCAGGCTTACCGCCAGCCCGTCGAATTTCAGTTCCGCCGCGTATTCCATCGGCGTATCCGCGTCCGAAAGTTCCAATTCCCGGCGCACACGGGCATCGAAATGTTCCGCGCCGCTGGCCCCGGTATCCGTTTCCGTCTGGATGGAAAGCATGGGCATGGCGTGAATGACCGGCGTAAATTGCGCAAGCGACCGTCCGCCCACCCGCTGCGTGGGCGAATCGGGCGATCTCAATGCCGGGTTTTCCGCTTCCAGCGCCTGCAGCTCACGAAACAGGGTGTCGTACTCGGCGTCCGTGATCGTCGGCGCGTCCAGTTCGTAATAAGCGCGGTTGTGCGCCTCGATCTCGGCGCGCAGGGACGCCGCCCGCCGTCTTGCGGCTTCCTCACGCATTCATTGCTCCCCGCGCGCGCAATCGGGCATCGCTTTCTCACGGGCTTTCACAAGGATTTTTCCCAAGGCCTCTCCTCTAGCGGAACAACCTGCGCGCCAGCGCGCCGCCGGGACGCAGCCCCGCCTCTTCCATGCGTTTTTGCGGGGTAACGACATAGTTCTGGAAAATCTGTTCCAGCTGCACGTCGGAAAGCGGTTGGCGCCGGTCATCGATCAGCGCGCCCTCCAGCGTGGCGGCAAAGCGTTTGGCGATATCGGTCATCTGCCGGTAAACATATTGACCATACGGCGTGACCGGCACGTCCAGCAAGAAGATCAGGCCGCCGCTGCGCATGACTTTCAGGGCGTCGGCGGAAAAAGCCGGGCCTTCGGCGTTTTGCAGGCAAAAGAGCGTCGCGCCCGTTTTTTCGTCGCGGCGCACATAAGCGCCGTTTTCCAGCGTCATGCCCGCCGCTTCGGCCAGCGCGCGAATCTTGGTGCCCGGAAAAGGCGATCCCCGGCTGGCCAGATTCAGGCCGATCTGAATGTCGTATTCATAGCAGAAGCGTTCCAGCTGCTGCGCCTGATCCAGCACTTCCTGACGATCCGGCAACGGCCCGGCCTCCACCATGTGCGCCTTCGCCGCCTGTCGCACGACGCGGGCGAAGAGGGCGAATTCAGCCGCGCCCACCGGGCCGCTTTCACGGTCGGTGAGTTGCAGGCCAAGACACAGGCGCCGGTAAGGCGCGCGGCTTTCCGGCGTCAGCAATTCCCATTTGCCTTGCGCCTCATTCAATCCCACCCAGCGCAGCAGCTTTTGGGTGCGCGGCGGCATATCCTGCAAGAACGCCAGCATTTCCTCGGCGCGCGCCGATTCCACCAGCCGCAGCGACGCAATGGCGTCGATGCCGCTCCAGAGCAAATCACGCGGCGGCTCGTCCGGCGCGGCGGCACTTTCCCCGTTGCCGCCAGCGTCTTCCTCGCCATCCTCGTCGAGACCATCCGGCGCGTTATCCGCAACAGGAATGCCGTCGTCCTCATCGCCGCCGTATTCCGCTTCCGGGGCGGGCGGAGCAAAAAAGTGGGGTTCCTGCCGCTCCTGCGCCGTATTTTCCGCATCCGGCGCGACGAACGCGGCGCGCGGATTGCGCCGCAGGAAAAGAACATCCGCATCCGCATCCGCATCCGCGTCCGCGGCGGAATCGGCGCGCGCCGAAGGAAACATGTCTTCCGCCACTTTGCGCTGCTTGATTTCCTGCCACTTGTTGTACGCCAACACCCCGATTATCAGCGCGACGCCCAGGGCGAAAGCGCCTATCTGCAATTCACTCATCAGAACTCCTCTCTCATCTTCAAGGCGGCTGCCATATCGACTTCCACCACGCGGGAAACGCCGGATTCCTGCATGGTTACCCCAACCAGTTGCCCCGCCATTTCCATGGCGATCTTATTGTGACTGATGAACAGAAACTGGGTCTGGCCGGACATTTTTTTCACCATCTGACAAAAGCGTTCCGTATTGGAATCATCGAGCGGCGCGTCCACTTCGTCCAGCAGACAAAACGGCGCCGGGTTCAGCAAAAACAGGGAGAATACCAAAGCTATCGCCGTCAGCGCCTTTTCACCGCCGGATAAAAGATGGATGGTGGAATTTTTCTTGCCCGGCGGCTGCGCGAACACCTGCACTCCGGCATCGAGTATCTCGTCCCCGGTCATCACCAGCGCCGCCTTGCCGCCGCCGAAGAGTTCCGGGAAGAGCCGCCCGAAATGGGTATTGACCGCATCGAACGTGTCTTGCAGCAAATCGCGCGTTTCACGGTCGATGCGGCGAATGGCGGCTTCCAGCGTCGCCATCGCTTCCGCGAGGTCGGCGGACTGCGCATCCAGGCTCATCTTGCGTTCGCGCGCGACATCCAATTCCTGCAAGGCGACGAGATTGACCGCGCCCAAATCGCCGATGGCTTTCTGCAAGTCGGCAATATCCTGCGTCAGCGTCTGCAATCGCGCCGGATTCGCGGCCAGCGCAATGGACAGCGCGGCCTCATCCGCGCCCGCTTCCTGCAATTGCGCCGCCAACTGCGCCACATTCAGCGCGGCAGCCTGTTCCTTCAGGCGCAAGTCGCCAATGCGCTTGCGCAGGGGTTCCAGCAATTGTTCCGTGCGCAGGCGATCTTCTTCCAGCGCGCGCAGGGCGGCGGCGGCTTCTTCCATGCCGTTGCGCCGCGCCGCCAGATCCGCTTCCGAGGCGCGTTTTTTTGCCAGCGCCTCTTCCAGCGCGCCGACAAAGGTTTCCGGCGGCGCTTCGGCTTCCTGGGCGCGACAGGCGGCCAAATCCGCCTTGATGCGCTGTAGTTCGCGCGCCGCCAAGGCAAGACCGGCGTCGATTTCCGTCAGCTTTCCCGCGCATTCGCGCTGTGAAAACCCGGCTTCCTGCGCTTCGCGCTCGCTGGCCGCCGCCTGTTCCCGCGCCTCGTGCAGCGCGTGTTCCGCCGCTTCCAGCCGGACGCGCGCCGCGCCTTCCGCCTTGCGCCCGTCTTCCACTCGCGCTTGCAACGCGGCAATCCGCTCTTCGGCCACTGCCGCGCGTTCACGCTCGCCTGCCGTTTCTTGCGCCAAATCCGCCATTTGCGCGTCACGCCGCGCCACGTCCGCCCGATGCCGCTCCAGCGCCTGAACGCGCTCCAGAATTTCCACCTGCGCGGCATGAACGCGCGCCTGCAATTCGTTCCGCTTGCGGCCATGAACCTTTGCCTCGTCCCGCCCGGCGCGGCAGGCCGCATCCAGCGTCGCCTGTTCCGCGCGCGCCGTCGTCAGCGCCTGTTGCAGACGCGCGTTTTCCGCTTCCAGCGCCTCGATTTCCCGCTGCCGCTCCAGAAAACCATGCGCCGCCTGATCCGGCGAGAACAGGGAAAGCGCCTGTCGTTCCACCACGTCGCCCGCAGGCGTCACCCGGCAGTATCCCGGCGGCAGATTCGCCCGCGTCGCCAGCGCCTCAGGCAGACTTTCCGCCGTCAGCGCCCGTCCCAGCCATGCCGCCAGTACAGGCCGCCAGGCGGCGTCTTCCAGCGTGACCTGCAGGAATAGACTATCCGGGGCAACGTCATCGGACGAGATGGCCGCTTCCTCCGGCAAACGCAGCGTCAGCCTGCCGCCGGGACGCGCCCAGTCCGCGGACTTGTCGATGATTTCCGCCGTTGCCGGAATCGCCCCGGCGCGCTCGCGCAATACCGATTCCACCGCCGTTTCCCAACCCGGATTCACCCGCAGGCAACGCCACAAAGGCGTCGCGTCGGCAAGGCCGTATCGCGCAAGCCATGCGGACAAGTTTCCCGTCCGCGCCGTCGCTTCCTGCGTTTCGCGCAGGATCTGAAGCCGCGCCTCAAGCGCCGCGGCCTCGAGCGCCAGCGTCTGAAGCCGCGCCTCAAGCGCCTGCCGTTTGGCCTCCTGCCGCGGCAACGCTTCTTGCGCCTCGGCAAGACGCGCGTCCACTGCCGCGAACTCG
>JAITJU010000229.1 GCA_031278735.1 Zoogloeaceae bacterium | reverse complement strand
CGCCGGAGGCGGCGATGGAATTGCTGGAAGCCCGCGTCGCCGCCTGTCTCGCTGCGGACGTTCGCCTCACGCTGGCGGGTTCATCGCTGGGTGGTTATTACGCGAGCTTCCTGGCGGAGCGTTACGATCTCAAGGCCGTGCTCATCAATCCGGTCGTGGCGGAGCATTTGCGCCTGGCATGGCGTCTGGGCATTCAGCAGAATCCGTACACGGGTGAAGCCCATCGGGTTGAGGCCGCGCATCTCGACTGGTTGCGCGGCATCGCCGTGCAAAATCCTGTCGGCGCACGATATCTGCTGCTGCTGGAAACCGGCGACGAAGTGCTGGATTACCGTCTGGCCGAAGCGCGCTACGCGGGTGCCCGGCAACAGGTATGCGCGGGCGGCAATCACAGTTTTACCCGCTTTCCCCAGTTCATCCCGCAAATCCTTGAATTCGCTGGTTTATAATGCAATGATGAACGAAAATGTACTTTTTGAAGAAAGCGGCGGCTTCCGGGCGGGCTGCGTCCTCGCGGACAACGACGCCGCCTTGCAGGTGGAATTGCCCAGCGGAAAACGCAGTAAAATCAAGTCCGCTCAGGTATTGTTGCGTTTTCAGAACCCTGCGCCGGAGCGGATTCTGAAAGAGGCCGAACCGCTGGCCGCCGATATTGACGTCGCGTTTCTTTGGGAGATTGCCAGTGAAGGCGAATTTGCTTTTCTTGATCTGGCCGAAGACTACTACGGCCACACGCCCGCCGCGCCCGAGGCGGTATCGCTGCTGCTTGCCCTGCATGGCGCGCCTGTTTACTTCCAGCGCAAGGGCAAGGGGCATTTCCGTAAAGCCCCTGCCGACACTCTCCGCGCCGCTTTGGCCGGTATTGAAAAAAAACGTCAGCAAGCGCTTGCCATTGAAGGATGGGTACAGACCCTGATTGCCGGGGAATTGCCCGCCGAACTCGCCCCCCACGCCGCCAGCCTGCTCGCCAGACCCGACCGCAACCGCCCGGAAATCAAAGCGTTTGAAGCCGCCGCCGCCGCGCTGTCCTGTTCGTTGCCCGAATTGTTGCTGAAGACCGGCGGCCTGAAATCGCCTTATGAACTTCATTTGAAGCGTTTCCTGGCCGAGCATTTTCCCGGCGGCGCGCATTTTCCGTCTTTCGATCCGCCGTTGCCGCCGGATGATTTGCCGGGCGCGGGAGCCGAAGTGCGCGCCTTTTCCATCGACGACGCCAGCACCACGGAAGTGGATGACGCCTTTTCGCTGGTCGCCTTGTCGGACGGCGGCTGGCGCATCGGCATCCACATCGCCGCGCCAGGCCTGGCGCTGGCGCATGGCGACACGCTTGCCGCCATCGCCCGCGCCCGCCTGTCCACCCTCTACATGCCCGGCCAGAAAATCACCATGCTGCCGGAGGCGGCGGTCAGCGCCTGCACACTGGCGGCGGAGCGGGATTGTCCGGCGGTATCGCTCTACCTCGATGTCGACGCCGCGCTCAATGTCACCGCGCAGGACTCCCGTATCGAACGGGTGCATATTGCCGCCAATCTGCGCCGCCACGAAATCGAACCCTGGTTCAACGCAGCAAGCGTGCAGGGCGCGTTGCCGGACAAACCTTTTCGCGACGAACTATTGTTGCTCTGGCGCTTCGCCGGCGCGGCGGAAGCGCGGCGCGGCAAGCCTGCCGCCGCGCAAGGCGATGATTACAACTTCACGATTGACGGCGATCTGGACGCCCCGGAAAACTGTCGCGTCCACATCAGCGTTCGTCCGCGCGGCAGTCCGCTGGACAAGCTGGTCGCGGAACTGATGATCCTCGCCAACACCATTTGGAGCGGATTTCTTGCCGAACGCGGAATCGCCTGCCTGTATCGCGCCCAGGTCGGCGGCAAGGCGCGCGTGACGACCGCGCCGCAGGCGCATGAAGGGCTGGGCGTCGCGCAATACGCCTGGATGACCTCGCCTTTGCGCCGCTACTGCGACCTCGTCAATCAATGGCAGTTGATCGCCGCCCTGAGGAACACGACACCGCCCTTTGCCCCGCGTTCCGCCGAACTCTTTGCCGCTTTGCGCGACTTTGAACTCACGTACGCCGCCTACGCCGAATTTCAGCGGCGCATGGAACGTTACTGGTGTCTGCGTTATCTGGCGCAGGAACGGATCGACGCCGCCGTGCTCGTCGTGCGCCGTGACGAACTGGCGTGTTTCGAGACCCTGCCCCTGTTCGTGCGCCTGCCCGGCGCGCGCTCGTTTCCTCCCGGCCAGCGCCTGAAGGCAGCCATAGACCATCTGGATTTTCTCGCCCTGGAAGCGCATTGCCGCGTCCTGGAAGTGCTGGACGTGCGGACGCCGCCCGAAAGCGACGAAGAGGAAGCGTCGACGGTCGCGCCGCCGGAACCTGAAGCAGCGCCTGCCGCCGAACCCGCGCCTGCCTGAAGCATGTTCCTGATTTCCCGTCTTTCCCGCTTCATCCAGACGTACACGCTGGGTCTGGCGTTCACGCTGTCTTTTCTTGCCCACGCGCTCCCCATCGGGCACGCCTATTTTTTTCCGGACGGCGAACACAGAAAGCAGGTGCGGGATCGCGGTCTGGAAGTCATTCTGGTCAACAGCAAAAGCGCGCAAAAACCCAATGCCAGGGAGGTGCAGGCGCTGGCGCAGACGAATCTGGAAGGCGGCGGCAACAGCGAGAAAAACCGGCGCGTCATGACGCCCCTGCCGCCCAACCGGCAAACGCAGACGGGCGATCAAATCGAGCAGATGCGGCAGCGGGCAGAGGCGCTGGAAACGCAAAGGCGCGAGCTTACCGCCCAAACCAGCCGTCTCGAATCCCGTCGGCGGGAAAAGGAAGCGATCAATCCGCAACCCGCGCCGCCCGCCGCCGGACAAGATCTGCTCGAATCCGCGCGCGCCATGGCGCGTCTGGAAGGCGAAATCGCCAAGAATACCGACGCCTACAACAAGCGACCGCGTAAAACCTTCATTGGCGCGCGCACCCAGGAATACCGCTTTGCCCAGTACATCGAGGACTGGCGGCAGAAAGTGGAGCGCTGGGGAGCGCTCAACTATCCAGAGGCGGCGCGCGGCAAACTCTACGGCGCGCTGGTGCTCACGATCACGCTGGACAAGAACGGCCAGATTCTGGAAGTCAATATCGACATCCCATCACCGCACAAGGTGCTCAACGACGCCGCCGAACGCATCGTCCGCATGGCCGCCCCCTACGCGCCCTTCCCGCCCGCCATCGCCCAGGATACCGATCAGCTGGTCATCACCCGCACCTGGACATTCACTCGCGGAGACAGCATCGAGACCCGATGAGCCATGACGACAGGCAGAATAATTCCTGACGCGAAGGCGCTCGCCGATCGCTACGCCGTTTTCGGCAATCCCGTCGCCCATTCCAAAAGCCCGCGGATTCATGCGGCGTTCGCGCGCGCCTGCGGTGAAAACCTGCGCTACGAAACCCGGATGGCGCCGATAGACGGTTTTGCCGCGGCCGTGCGCCAGTTCATCCTCGAATGCGGCGGGCGCGCGAAAGGCGCCAATGTCACCGTGCCCTTCAAGGAAGACGCCTTTCGGCTGGCGGACGAACACACGCCCCGCGCCCGCGCCGCCGGATCCGTCAACACCCTGATCTTTCACGCGAACCGCGTCGAGGGCGACAACACGGATGGCGCGGGACTGGCGCGGGACATCACCGAAAACCTCGCCTTTTCACTCGCGGGCAAACGCATCCTCCTCATTGGCGCGGGCGGCGCGGCGCGCGGTATTGTCGCGCCGTTGCTGGCGCTTTCTCCCGCCGCGCTCGTCATCGTCAATCGCAGCGTCGACAAGGCCAGGGCATTGGCCGCCGCCTTTGCCGATCACATGCTCGCGCCTCAAGGGATGGGTTTTGCCGATCTGGCCGCGACAACGCCCTTTGATCTCGTCATCAACGCTACGTCCGCCAGTCTCACAGGCGCGGCGCTGCCGTTGCCCGCCGGAATTTTCGCGCCGGAAAAAAGCCTTGCCTACGACCTGATGTATGGCAAGGGAGAAACCCCTTTTCTCATCCAGGCAAGACAGGACGGCGCCGGACAATTGGCGGACGGCCTGGGCATGCTGGTGGAACAGGCCGCCGAATCCTTTTTCGTCTGGCGCGGTCGGCGCCCGTCGGCAGACGCGCGCCTTGCGCTCATGCGGCAGTTGCGCGCCGCATGAAAATACGCGCTTTTTTGTTACGCGCCGTCCAATGGATGAAACGGGGGCTTTGCCTCGTCATCGGCCTTTTTCTGCTTGTCCAGATCTGGTTTTTCGGCTGGGTGCTCTGGTGGAAATGGACGCCGCCGACGGAAACCCATTTCATGCGTCTGCGCCTGACCGAACTGCGCCAGCAGCACCCTGAGGCCATACTCCGTTATCAGTGGGTAGATTACGTGCAAATTTCCCCGCACCTGAAACGCGCCATCATCGCCGCCGAAGACGCCCGTTTCGTCGAGCATGGCGGCTTCGACTGGGCGGGCATTCAAACCGCCATCGAAAAAAACCGGAAAAAGGGACGCTTCGTCGCTGGCGGTTCCACGCTGACGCAGCAGCTGGCGAAAAACCTTTTTTTGAACCCGCGCCGATCCCTGCTCCGCAAGGGGCAGGAAGCCCTGATTACCCTGATGATCGAAGCCCTGTGGGATAAAAAGCGCATTCTCGAAGTCTATCTCAACGTCATCGAATGGGGAAACGGCGTTTTCGGCGCGGAAGCCGCCGCCCGTCATTATTACCAGATTGGCGCCGCCCGCCTTTCTCCTCGGCAGGCCGCCCGCCTCGCCGCCATGGCGCCCAATCCCCGTTATTACGACAGCCGCCGCAAGACCGCCTTCCTTGTCTACAGAACCACCATTATCCAGTCCAGAATGGCCGCCGCGCGCCTCCCATAGTCCGGGGGATTCTTCAGCCTTGCCTTTACAATACGCCTTCTCTTTTTCTTCGCCTTTTTGCCGTTTCCCTCAAAAAAACCATGACCGCCACGCTCCCCGTTTCTTCCTGTCCTGTTTTTTCCGCCGCCGACGCCCATGTGGATTGCGCCGCCGTGCAGCCCCTGCCCAATTCGCGCCGGATTTACGTCACGGGATCGCGCCCGGACATCCGTGTGCCCATGCGGGAAATTCGCCAGGACGACACGCCCGCCAGTTTCGGCGGCGGCGCCAATCCGCCAGTTTTCGTCTATGACTGTTCCGGCCCCTATGCCGACCTGGACGCCGCGATCGACATTCGTTCCGGCTTGCCGAAACTGCGCGAAACATGGATTGCGGAAAGAGAGGACACCGAAACGCTGCCCGCCCCAAGTTCAGCCTATGGCCGCGGTCGTCTGGCCGACGCGCAACTTGCCGCGCTGCGCTTTCCCTTTTCCGCGCCATCCCGCCGACCGCGCCGCGCCCTGCCGGGAAGAGCCGTCACGCAAATGCATTACGCGCGGCAAGGCATCATCACGCCGGAGATGGAATTCGTCGCCCTGCGGGAAAACATGAACCGGCAGGTCTACCTGCAAAGTCTGCTGGACTCCGGCCCCGACGGCAAAAAATTGGCGGCGCGGCTCACCCGTCAGCATTCTGGTCAGGCCTTTGGCGCGGACATTCCGCCGGACATCACGCCGGAATTCGTACGCGCCGAAATCGCCCGCGGTCGCGCCGTCCTCCCCGCCAACATCAACCATCCCGAATCCGAGCCGATGATCATCGGCCGCAACTTTCTCACCAAAATCAACGCCAACATCGGCAATTCCGCGCTCTCTTCCTCGATTGCCGAGGAGGTCGACAAAATGACCTGGGCCATCCGCTGGGGCGGCGACACGGTCATGGACCTGTCGACCGGCAAGCACATTCACGAAACCCGCGAATGGATCATCCGCAATTCGCCCGTGCCCATCGGCACAGTGCCCATCTATCAGGCGCTGGAAAAAGTCGACGGCAAGGCGGAAGAACTCGATTGGGAAATTTTCCGCGACACCCTGATCGAACAGGCCGAACAGGGCGTCGATTATTTCACCATCCACGCGGGCGTCCTGCTGCGTCACATCCCCCTGACCGCCCGCCGCATGACCGGCATCGTCAGCCGCGGAGGCTCCATCATGGCGAAATGGTGTCTGGCGCATCAGGCGGAAAATTTTCTCTATACGCATTTTGCCGACATCTGCGCGATCCTGCGCGCCTATGACGCGGCTTTCTCGCTGGGCGACGGCCTCAGGCCCGGCTCCATTTACGACGCCAATGACGAAGCGCAGATGGCCGAATTGAAAACGCTGGGCGAACTCACCGAAATCGCCTGGCAAAACGACGCGCAAACCATCGTCGAAGGCCCGGGTCACGTGCCCATGCAGCGGATTCGCGAAAACATGACGACACAGCTTGCCGTCTGCAAGGAAGCGCCTTTCTATACGCTGGGGCCGCTCATCACCGACATTTCCCCCGGCTACGACCACATCGCCAGCGGCATCGGCGCGGCCATGATCGGCTGGTACGGCACGGCCATGCTCTGCTACGTCACGCCCAAGGAACACCTGGGACTGCCCGATAAAAACGATGTCAAGGAAGGCATCCTCATCTACAAGATCGCCGCGCACGCCGCCGACCTCGCCAAAGGACACCCCGGCGCGCAAATCCGCGACAACGCCTTGTCCAAGGCGCGTTATGAATTCCGCTGGGAAGACCAGTTCAACCTGGGACTGGATCCCGACCGGGCGCGCGCGTTCCACGACGCCACCCTGCCGCTTGACGCCGCCAAGGCCGCCCATTTCTGTTCCATGTGCGGCCCGCGCTTTTGCGCCATGAAAATCACGCAGGAAATCCGGGCGCGGCGGGATACGCCGGACTAAACACCTGGTGCGTGTTCACAGTACGATTTTGGCGCCGACTCGGGGATCGACATGCTGAAAAAACTGCGCAGACGGTTCGGATGTCAGGCAGATCCCTTGTCCGTGTATCGTGCCGATCGTTTGGACAACAAATCTGTGAATGAAATACGTTATCCAGCGAAAGCGTCGCTTGTTTCAACGGGTTTGTACGCATACAGGCTGTTTTTTCTGATTTCCGATGCTGCCGCAGATCGTGTACGGCAAGCAATCAAGACAGCGTTTTCAGACGCGAGCGAAAGCCCGTATTTTGTGCTTGAAACGACAAATCAGAAAGGGTTTTCGATCAATGTGAGCATTCAGGCGGAACAAACTTTGCATGGCACGCTGATCGAGATGGTGACAAACAATGCCGACCTTCTTGCTGCGCTCGATGACCTCGAGCTGGAGCCGATGACGCCATGGTCTGTTTTTCCGGAGCTTGACCCGGACAGCATGGGAAGTCTTCAAGGAAACATCGAGTTCTGGTGGAATCATTTCTTCCTGCCGTTCTGGAATTTTCTGGACGCGGATGGAAAAAAACGTTATTTGGATAAAGCCCCATCTGGATGGGCTGAATTCATCCTGTGTCATACATAATAACGCCCGCCGCGCAGGAAAATCACCGCATGTATCTGTCTTGCATTTTCCCTCAATCCAGGCGCACAGCGTATGGACAATGACCGAAAAAGTCCTTCCCGGCACCCGCCGGATCTTGTCTTCTGAAAAGCGCAACGATCCCTGCCGTTTGTGATTCTCACGGATGGCGCGCGAAACCTTCTGCTGACCGAAAATCGTCGTGTGGCCATCTGGCGTGGCCTCGCGGACGCTTTTTTCAACGGCTCGCCTTTCTGCCGCAAGCGGTTTTCCCCTGCGGGCGCGGAGGATATCCTAAAACCAGACCGGTTCCTGCCGCTAAAGAGGGGGGGGAGGCAGGCAAAATGAACATCATGCCGCTATATCATGTCATGCCGGAAGCTCGGCGCAACGGGCGAACGCCGCGGTATCTGGCGGGTCTGGGGCCGCGCCGGGTCGAGGCGGTAACGGCGATCCATCCCGACGCGGGACGCGCCTTGCAGGAATTGTTGCGCTCGATACGAACGCTGGCGCAGGCGGATGAGGAGGCATTGCCGGACGAGGAAGACATCCGCGCGGAAGCCAGCGCGCTGGCGGAGGATCTGCGCCAGCTGGGCAGGCAAGGCTACGGCACGGAAGGATTGCTGCGTTCGCTCATCAAAACCGCCGGTCTTGCCGCCATGGATGCCGCGAGCGCCCCGCGCTTCCCCCGGAATTCCCGCGTGAATGAAAAGGCATGACAATTCAGAGGATGGAAAAGTTGGCGACTGCGCGCGCCGCAGGCAACGGCAGAGAAACCCATCGGGGCCGTGGTGCCCGCTCCACGGCCAGGCAAACCGCGTCATGCGGTTTTTGCGAGCCGGGGGCGTTGAGGAGAATGGAATCACGACACGGCAATTCGGGGCATCGGCCATGCGCAATCGCTTGTTTTCGATGCCGGATTCGCGGGGGGCGTCCTGTTACAGAAGACGGAGCGCGAAGCGGCGGATGATGGTCATGCTTTCGACGGCATGGCCTGCCCGTATATATGACGTTGGTCTTCTATGAAGGCCGTGTCCGCGCCGCGGCGCGGGCGATGCGATCATTTTTCTTCTCCACGGAAAAAACCGCCTCTGCGGCAAGCGCGCCGGAAAACTGGCGGAGATGGCGCGATTGCCCTGTGATCCCCCTGTCCTCCGATTTGTTACTATAGCCGCCTCTTCCCATTTTTTCCCGTCTTCATGAATCGTATTTCTCCTGACCGTTTAACGACTGCCGAGCGGCGTATCGGCATCGGCCTTGCCGCCATTTTTGGCTTGCGGATGCTGGGGCTTTTCCTGATCCTTCCGGTATTCGCGCTGCACGCGGGCGACATCAAGGGCGGCGACAACCTGCTGTTGGTCGGATTGGCGCTGGGCGCTTACGGCGGCACACAAGCCTGTCTGCAAATCGTCTGGGGGGCCGCCTCTGATCGTCTGGGCAGAAAGCCGGTGATTATCGCCGGGCTTCTGCTTTTCGCGTTGGGCAGTTTCATGGCGGCGCTGGCGCCGGACATGTACTGGATGATTGCCGGGCGGGTGATTCAGGGCGCGGGCGCGATTTCCGCCGCGGTCACGGCACTGGCGGCCGACCTGACGCGCGAGGAATGCCGCGCGCGCATGATGGGCATGATCGGCGCTTCCATCGGTCTGGTTTTCGCTGTTTCCATGGTCGCCGCGCCCCTGCTCTTCAACTGGATCGGGATGCGCGGCATTTTCTGGCTTACCGGATTTCTGGCGCTGGCGGCCATCGCTGTCCTGATTCGCGTCGTTCCCGTCGCGCCGCCGCCCATTCCCGGCCCGCCAGTGGCGATTGCCGCCGTGCTGCGGGAACCGCAACTCATGCGCCTCAATTTTGGCGTTTTTGTCCTCCATCTCACGCAAATGGCGCTCTGGGTGCTGGCGCCCACGCTGCTGGTCGAAGCGGGACATCTGCCGGGCGGCGCGCACTGGCAGGTTTATCTGCCCGCCGTGCTCATTTCCTTTGCGCTGATGACGCCCGCCGTCATTGCCGCGGAAAGGAAGAGGCGCATGAAGCACGTCTTCATCGGCGCCATCGTCCTGCTGGCAGTCGTGCTTGCCGGATTCCGGCTGGCGGGCGACAGTCTGGCGACGCTTTTTTTGTGGATCACCCTCTTTTTCGTCGCCTTCAACGTGCTGGAAGCCATCCAGCCTTCGCTCATTTCCCGCATTGCGCCGCCGCACGCCAAAGGCAAGGCGCTGGGCGTCTACAACACGTTGCAGGCGCTGGGGTTGTTCGCGGGCGGCATCGTCGGCGGCGCGCTGGCGGAACGTCTGGGCAACGGCGCGGTTTTTATTTTTTGCGCGCTGGCGGTCATGCTCTGGCTGACGCTGGCCTGCGGCATCCATCCGCCGCCGCCGCGCTCCGCCCCGCCCCTGCAAAACGCGACCGCCTGATCCGCGCGGGAAACGGATTTTCGCTTTATCATCAACCCGTTCATTCACAAGGAGAAGCATTCATGGCATCCGTCAATAAAGTCATTCTCATCGGGAACCTGGGCGCCGACCCGGAAATCCGCTATTCCGCTTCCGGCGACGCGATTTGCAACATCCGCATCGCCACCACGGAAAGCTGGAAAGACAAACAAAGCGGTGAACGCCGTGAAACAACCGAATGGCATCGCATCGTGTTTTACCGCCGACTGGCGGAAATCGCCGGGCAATACCTGAAGAAGGGATCGCAGGTCTATGTCGAGGGGCGCATAAAAACCCGCAAATGGCAGGACAAGGACGGCAATGATCGCTATTCCACTGACATCGAAGCTACGGACATGACCATGCTGGGCAAGCGCGAAGGCGCGGGCGAGGCTCCCGCGGGCGGCAGCGGCTACGTCGGCGCCGCGCCCGACGCGCCGCCCGCCGCCAGCCCGAAAAAACCGGCCTTCGATGATCTCGGCGACGACGATATTCCATTCTGAACGGCGCGTTGTTTCGGCGCCGCCGGATGAACTCGGCTAATATAATGGATGTCCTCACCAAAAGGAGCTGAAAATGACGATACCGACACACGATCCAATGGAATTTGTCCGCCAGATGTGGAGCAAGCTGGGATTTGCCATGCCCGGCATGGTGACGCCAACCTTCAATCAGTCCGATCTGGAAAAGAACATCGCCGATCTCAAGGCGGTGGAAGGTTGGTTGCGCGTGAATCTTTCCATGCTGCAAATGACCATTCAGGGTCTGGAAATGCAGAAAACCACCCTGTCTTCCGTGGAGGCCGTGGGCAAAATCATGCGCCATTCGGAAAAACAGGGTGCCGCCGAAACGCCCGGCGGCACCGCCCAGGCCGCTTCCATTGGTGAGACGCTGCAACGCGCGACGCTGTGGCCGTTCAACATGATGCAGCAAGTGCAGGAAGGCTTGCAAAAGCATCTGGAAGGCGAAGTAAAAGCCGCCGCCGACCGCGCCAACGCGGCAGTCGACCGCGCCAGAGCCGCCAGCGCCACGCCCAAGACCACGCCGACAAAGCCTGCCGCCAAACCCAGGGGCGCGCCGGCAAAGCCCGCGAAAAAAACGGGAAGCTGAAAAAAGCCCGCCTTCCTTCCCCTCAAAAAAACGCCTCCTGAAAACGGGGGCGTTTTTTTGAGGGGAAGGCAGATCGACCTGAGAGCTTTTTTATCGCTCCGCCCGTCCGGCGCAAGGCAATTGCGTTCGACATATGATTTTTTGGGACGCCCCTTCTCCTGAAGAGAATTCGGGAGCGTTTCCCGATTGCGTCCCCGCGCAAGATGCCGTACCCTGACCTTTTTCATGGCCTGCATGACCCCTCCCATGCAGCCGACTCAATGACCATGGAAGTCCGCGAGGAGAAGAACATGCGCGTTTCAATCATGCTGGCCATGCTGCTTGCGCCCATTCTTTCGCTGGCGGCAGCGGTAGCGGCGCGGGCCGAGCCGGTCACGTTTGATGTCGGGGAATTCTCCGAACGCCATTACGCCAGGGTGACGGTGGAGCGCGAGGCGCTCGGCGAGGTTTTCATCCCCGGCGTCATCCGGGTATACGACCGCAAACATCCGGGAAAACCCATTATCACGATCGAGTCCGAGGAACTGACCTTTGATGTCGACGAGGGGAAAATCCGCGCCAATGTGCACGAACTGCCGTATGGCGAACAAAGTTTGCTGATCCACGAGGATTTCAATTTCGACGGCAAAAAGGACCTGGCGCTCATGGACGGACAGTTTTCGTGTTATCACGGCCCCTCCTTCCAGGTCTACCTGGCGAACGACAAGGGCGGGTTTACGCACAACGAGGACTTTACCGGCCTGGCGCAGGAATATTGCGGGTTCTTCCAGACCAACGCAGAAGAAAAAACGATCCGCGTCATGACGAAAAGCGGCTGTTGCTGGCATTTATTCGAGACATACGAGGTCGATGGCGACCGGTTGCGCCGCATATACGCCCGTGAAGAGGGGATGTTGGCAAGCGGAAATTATCTGGAAGAAACGGTCATCGAGGGCAGTGGGAAAAGCGAGAAAACAACGCATCGATACACGCTGCCCGGAGAAGACTACACCGGGACGCCGCCGCCCATCGCATTCCGGTTCGGGCTGAAATCAGCGCCGCGCAAGGAAGTCGTGCTGCTTTTCGAATACGGCATGGCGGATTACGTGTTGCTGAACAAGAAGGACAAGGATAAAGATCGCGCCGAGGTCGAATACAGCTACGAACTTGCCGCGGCAGGCGTCATGCCGCCGGGAAAATCCCGCGGCGAGCACATCCTTACCCTGGACGCGGAAAACGACAGCGTTTGTTTCGGCATCGGCGACACGACCTACACCGTGATCGACCAGCCAGGGCGCCTGGGCGTACAAGTCAAACAGGGTCGGCGCGTGACCTTTCTGGCGGGCGATCCCGATACCCGGGACGGCGATCTGGCGGCAATACGCGCCGCCGACAACGTGAAGCCGGGAACCTGCCCGCTCGAATAGCGCGGAAGCGCAATCCATCATCCAACCCCAAAACGCAATGGACATCATCAAGATCCGCGGCGCGCGCGCGCACAATCTGAAGAACATCAGTCTCGACCTGCCGCGCGACAGCCTCATCGTCATTACCGGGCTTTCCGGTTCGGGCAAATCCTCGCTTGCCTTCGACACGCTCTATGCCGAGGGGCAGCGGCGTTATGTGGAATCGCTTTCCGCCTACGCGCGGCAATTCCTGCAACTCATGGAAAAGCCGGATGTCGATTCCATCGAAGGGCTTTCGCCCGCCATTTCCATCGAGCAGAAGGCGACGAGCCACAATCCGCGCTCGACGGTGGGAACGGTGACGGAAATCCACGATTACCTGCGCCTTTTGTTTGCCCGCGTCGGCACGCCCTATTGTCCCGAACACGGCCTGCCGCTCGCGGCGCAGACGGTCTCCCAGATGGTCGATCACGCGCTCGCCCTGCCGGAAGGCACACGGCTCATGATCCTCGCGCCGGTGGTGGCGAACCGCAAGGGCGAGCAGCAGGATCTGTTCGCCGAACTGCGCGCCCAGGGCTTTGCGCGATTGCGCGTGGATGGCGCGATCCACGAGATCGACGCGCTGCCCAAACTCGCCAAGACGCAAAAGCACAGCGTGGATGTGGTGATCGACCGCCTGAAGGCGCGCGCCGACATGCGCGGACGGCTGGCGGAATCCTTCGAGACGGCGCTGCGTCACGCCGAGGGACGCGCCATCGCGCTGGAGATGGATTCCGGCAAGGAACATCTTTTTTCCGCCCGCTTCGCCTGTCCGGTCTGCGACTACGCCTTGCGGGAAATGGAGCCGCGCCTTTTTTCCTTCAACAATCCGATGGGCGCCTGTCCCAAGTGCGACGGCCTGGGCGTCATCCAGTTCTTCGACCCCGCCCGCGTCGTCGCCGCGCCGCATCTTTCGCTGGCGGCGGGCGCCGTCAAGGGCTGGGATCGCAAGAACGCCTTTTCATTCCATTTTCTGACTTCGCTCGCGGCGCATTACGGCTTTTCCATCGACACGCCGTTCCAGGATTTGCCGGAGGCCATCCGGCAGGTGGTGCTGCACGGCTCCGGGCGCGAGCGCGTCGCCTTCACCTATATCAGCGAGCGCGGAACCCGCTTCATCCGCGAGCACCCGTTCGAGGGCGTCGCGCGCAATCTGGAGCGGCGCTACCGGGAAACCGATTCCGAAACCCAGCGCGCCGAGCTGGCCAAGTACATCAGCAACCAGCCCTGTCCCGAATGCGGCGGCAGCCGTCTCAGGAAAGAGGCGCGTCACGTGCGGGTGGGCGAGGGCGAACAGGGGAAGACCCTGCACGACCTCAACCGCCTGCCGCTGGCCGAGGCGCGGGATTTTTTCGAGCGCCTCGAACTTTCCGGCCACAAGGCGCGGGTGGCCGAGAAAATCCTGAAGGAAATCCGCGCCCGCCTGAATTTCCTCATCAACGTCGGCCTGGAATACCTGTGTCTCGAACGTTCCGCCGAAACGCTCTCCGGCGGCGAGGCGCAGCGCATCCGCCTGGCGAGTCAGATCGGCGCGGGGTTGACCGGCGTCATGTACGTGCTGGACGAACCCTCGATCGGGCTTCATCAGCGCGACAACGCGCGGCTTCTGGAAACGCTGGCGCGGCTCAGGGACATGGGCAACACGGTGATCGTGGTCGAGCATGACGAGGACGCCATCCGCGCCGCCGATTACGTGGTGGACATTGGCCCCGGCGCGGGCGCGCACGGCGGCGCCATCGTCGCCCAGGGAACGCCGGAAGAAGTCGCGGCGCATCCGGAATCGCTCACCGGCGCGTATCTTTCCGGCAGACGCGCAATCGCCGTGCCGAAGACGCGCCGCAAACCCGGCGGCCAGACCCTGAAAATTCTGGGCGCGCGCGGCAACAATCTCAAGAACGTCGACATGGAACTGCCCGTGGGTCTCTTTACCTGCGTGACCGGCGTTTCCGGCTCCGGCAAATCGACGCTCATCAACGACACGCTCTACGCCGCCGCCGCGCGCGCGATCCACGGCGTCGGCCGGGAAGCCGCGCCGCACGACGAAATCCGGGGACTGGGACATTTCGACAAGGTGATCGACGTCGACCAGTCGCCGATTGGCCGCACGCCGCGCTCCAACCCGGCCACCTACACAGGGTTGCTCACGCCGATCCGCGAACTGTTCGCGCAGACGCCGGAAGCCCGCGCCAGAGGCTACGCGCCGGGACGCTTTTCCTTCAACGTCAAGGGCGGACGCTGCGAGGCCTGCCAGGGCGACGGCGTCCTCAAGGTGGAAATGCACTTCCTGCCCGACATCTACGTGCCCTGCGACGTCTGCCGCGGCAAACGCTACAACCGCGAGACCCTGGAAATCCAGTACAAGGGCAGGAACATCCACCAGATTCTTTCCATGACGGTGGAAGAAGCCCGCGCCTTCTTCGACCCGGTTCCCAACGTCGCCCGCAAACTGCAAACCCTGATGGACGTGGGGCTTTCCTACATCACCCTGGGGCAGAGCGCGACCACCTTGTCCGGCGGCGAGGCGCAGCGGGTGAAACTCGCGCTGGAACTCTCCCGGCGCGACACGGGACGCACCTTGTACATTCTCGACGAACCGACGACAGGACTGCACTTCGCCGACATCGGGATGCTGCTCTCGGTGCTGCGTCGCCTGGTCGAACACGGCAACACCGTGGCGGTGATCGAGCACAATCTCGATGTCATCAAAACCGCCGACTGGATAATCGACCTGGGGCCGGAAGGCGGCGACGGCGGCGGCCAGATCATCGCCGCCGGAACGCCGGAAACAGTGGCGAAGGCGAAGGGAAGCCATACGGGAAGGTTTTTGCGGGGGGCGTTGGGGTGATGATTGGCGACTTGCTATAATAATGCCTTGCAGCGACCGGAGTCTTGCAAAAGAATCTGGTGTTCAAACTCTTGGAGAAAGCAATGGAAAAATCCTGGGAAGAGGCCATAAAAAAGGTGCTTGCGGAATCCGCCGCGCCACTGCATTACTCGGAAATATCCGAACGAATCTTATCTTGCGGTTACTTCAAGACCGATGGGGCAACCCCCGCTGCAACAGTGAATGCCCGCATGGCGGCCTCCATAAAACATGATGGAGAAAAATCGCCTTTCATTCGCGTTGGGAGAGGCATATTTGCGCTCAAGAATCCCCCATTGGCATTGGCTGAAAATTCATCCCAAGGCTTGAACAAGAAGAAGCCCAAAACGTCTGTCGAACGGGACGCGGAATCATCTGGCTCGATCATTTACGCCTTCGGCATGTATTGGGATCGCAAACGTATTGTATGGCGCAACGACCCGAAAATATATGGAAAACAACAGGCTTCTTCCAAGCGAGTTGATTTCGGCAAACAAAAAGGCATTTACATTCTTTACGATCATCATACTGTGGCATATGTCGGACGCGCCGTTGAGCGTCCGCTTGGCAAGCGCCTTTATGAGCACACCTGTGATCGTTTAGGCGGTCGCTGGAACCGGTTTTCATGGTTTGGCCTGCTTGATGTAAGCGATGACGGAGGACTTAAAGAAACCTCCCTGAATCTGAATGAAACATCACTTGCCAGCCTTGTCGCGACATTCGAGGCGCTGCTCATTGAAGCGCTTGAACCACCACAAAACAGAAAACGCGGCGATGATTTTTCCGCTATTGAATATATTCAGGACAAAGATCCAGAATCGGAAAAGCGAGAACTCGAAAATATAATCTCGGTTTTTAGACAAAACTGGGAGAAACAGTATGCCAACAGATGATTTTTCCGTTCTCGACTTGACCGGATGATCGACCCTGGGCGCCCGCTGGCGGCGCTGGCGCCTGTGTTCGCCCACGAGAGTCGCCCCGGCGAGGTAATCGAAGGGGAAAACCCGTTCGGGACGACGCAGGCGTTTGCGGCGGCGCGTCCGCGACAGCCGTCGGCTGATGGCCTGCCTGCTCTGCCGGAAACACGCCTTCAATGTCAGCGATGAAGAACTGGCGGAACGCTGGTCAGAGAATGTGGCGCGGCAATACTTCAGCGGGCTGGAGTACCAAACGCCGAATGCCGTGCGATGCCGCGCAGATTGGTCGGTTCCGGCAGGCGTCAGGGGAAGCCGAGGTGGAGGAATTGCCTAAGGTCGGCATTGCCGTGACCCGCAGGCGGGGCCTGATCGTGAGCGCGAGGGCGTTTCCGGGCGCCCCCTGCGATGACCGCGCGCTCAACGAACAACTGGAGAAATCATGAGCACACCCATAATCGAGCAGCAAATCTACCTGCTGGAGCGCTATTCTTCCCGGGAATACTTTGGCCTGATGCGCGATGCCTTCAAGGCCATGGTCAAGGCCGGATACGCGGCCCTGGACGAATTCATGCAAAACCTGCCGCGCCACTACCGCAAGTTGCCCGTCTTTAAGCAGCCAGACATCGTGTGGGGCGGGCGGGTGTTGCCCAACCTTGCCCGCACCGATAAGCACCTGGACGAAGCCTGGCGCCGGCTGGAGGCTGGAGACTTCTCCGCCCTTGGCGTGGCCAGCGATTTGCGTACCGACATGATCGGGAGCGGCGAGTACGCCAGCGACTGGATGCCGGAGTCTTTCCGGACCGAATACGAGCGGAACCGTCAGTTTGTTTCAATGCTTTATGTTGATATTACCGGCATGCTCTATGGCGGGAGTTTCGGAGACCTGTATTACCCGACCTGGAAAGAAGAAAAAGAAGAAATGTGGGAAAGTCGGTGGGGCATTTTTCCGCCGCCGCCGACCTGGCCCATTTACCGCCTGAACCGCGATGCGCAGGTGAGCACCGGCGAGCGGACAAAACGGACCGGCATCTACCTGCCCGCCGTTGACAAAAGCTGCCCGTGCCTGCTGATTGCCTGCGCGGATGAGGAGAACGTCATCGGCGAGGCGCCGGAGGCCTATGTCGGCGAAAATGACGATCTACAGGCAACCGTCTGGACTCTGGTTGAGCGCGTGGCGGACGAAGGCGGTCCCGTGCCTGGCCAGGAACCCTGGCGCGAAGACGCCCCCGCAACGTCAACCCGCGCGTAAAAGGCGGCGAACCCTGCCCC
>JAITJU010000199.1 GCA_031278735.1 Zoogloeaceae bacterium | reverse complement strand
GTCATCAAGGAATTATGAAATGAACTCTAGTTATTTACAGACAAGTTCTTAGTATTTCACCAGTTCAAACCCCCATGTTTTTGATTGCAGCTCGGTAAGTATGGCCCCCTCCAGAGCGGCCCGACTAAGGCCGCGTAATCGCTTGTTCCAAAACAAGGCGAATGTAGCGTATATGGCATCCCTTCCGCCTTCGCCCAGATTTTCACTGCTGCCAACAGATTTTGAGGCAAGCGCATATTAAGAACGGCTGTTTTCGGTTCAAACTCGAACTTCACCGGCGCAAATCCTGACAAATCGTACTCCGACAAGTCGGCTGACTCTACAAACTGTTCGGCTTCTTCGTCACCTTTGAGCGACAGCATCGCCTTAAGCGAGTTGTTAACTATCATAATGACCTTTGCATTGCAAAATTAGACAACCTTCTCCATCAATTCTGTATACTAAACGATCTTCACCATTGATACGACGGCTCAACCATCCTGCAAGATTCCCTTTTAGATGTTCAGGTTTTCCGATCCCTGTATATCCATTACGCGCTATGTCCTTCAAAAGATCGTTAATTTTTTTAAGTATTTTTTTATCATGCGTCTGCCAATAAAGATAATCGTTCCATGCATCAGAATACCAAGATAAACGCATGATTAATCCTCAATCATATCATGATGCACGATGTTAACGCTATTTTTTATAGCTTCTGCCGCACGTTCCAAGTACCGTTGATTCGCAACGCTATAAAATTTGTCGGCTACAGGGTGAAAAGGTAAGCCATTATGCTTGACCATCTGAACCAAAAACATGCGTACAGCGGATGCAACGTCTAGTCCAAGTTGACCAGCTACAAATTGTGCATCGTCACGCAAGGAATCATCAATTTTGATTTGGAGATTTGCCATAACGCCTCCCGCGTCTAGAGGAATTGACATACAAAAAACAATGTATAAGATTAAAAAATAATGTCAACACCTATAATCAACGGCTCGTGTCCTTATCGGGATATACAACTATTAAAAATATGTCAAGTCCTGGATGGATGATGAAATCGGGATAGCGTCGCTGCTTGCCCACTGGAATGCCGTACCAGACGTAGCAGTCATCTTCCAGCAGTTTTTTCAAAGCACAGGCAACGCGCTTTTCACCGGACGTCATGCGGGAGAGCGTGTGTCGGTCGAGCCTCGGAATGATCTGCGCCATGTCCTGCGAGCATATGGTATGCGAGAAGCTGGAAATTCTACCTGCAATGCTTGAGCCCGCATCGCCTGGGGTTCGCTTCGCCCCCTCTCCGACATCGCCACCTTTCCCCTGCCACCACGGTCACATCCGCCTGTGCGAAGAATCGACTCGAGGAAACACTGAAAATCTCTTCACCATCAAATCTCAGGGGCCTCTTTCCGCCGATCCCCACTGGAAGGGTTCCACCTTTTGCGCTTTCATGCTGTAGCCCGCGTTGCCCATCTGGCTGTTGGTGTGGTCGATGTCCAGTGTGCCGCTGACCCAGACGGCGTCCATGGCCCGAACGTCCTCGAGCGGCGATTGGGCGAAGACGTGGATGATCTGGTTGGCGGGCGGCGGCGGAACGTGGATGCAGCCGCCGAAATAGGGAACGAGCAGGAATTCGCGCAAAGCGCCGCCATCCGCGTCCAGCGGCACGACGAAGCCGGGAATGCGAATGGCCTGCCCCTGCATCCGGGGGTTTGCGGGCGCGTTGTCCCAGGCCTGACGCATTTTCCTCAACGCCGCATCGGCACGCGGGTCGGCGTCCTGCAAGGCGTCCAGATCGAGTCCCGCGAAAATCTCCGCCGGATCCCAGTCGGGCGGAATGAGTTCGTCCCAGGCGGCTTCGCGGTAAGCGGCCGCGCTCCGGGCGCCGCTCTTCGTCGGCAGTCGGTCGCCCACCGCGTATGCGGGCGGATCGGGCGGCGGTTCGCCGGAATCGGCGTTCGGCCCACAGGCGGCAAGCGCCAGCAATAGACAGAGCTTCAGAGGCAAACAATCACAGCGTCGCATGGTTTTCCTCGTGTTACAGGCGCGGTTGCAGGCCGTCCGCCAGGGACAGGCGATAGGCGCGCCAGCCGGGGAACAGGCTGGCGGCAAGACCGGTCGTCCAGATGGCGAGCAAGTAGCCGAGGCTGGAAGCGTCCAGCGCCAGCGGCTGGATCTGCAGGCCGTAGCCGCGCATGAGCCAGGGCGCGGCAAGCGCGCCGACGCAGGTCAGGAGCGCGAAGCCGGCGATGAGTCCCAGCGTGGTCAGCAACACGCCTTCGACGGCCAGGAGCAGGAAGATGTCGCGCGGACTCGCGCCGTTGGCGCGCAGGATGGCGAGTTCGCGGCGGCGCTCGTTCAGGCTGGCGAGGATGACCGCAGTCAGTCCGGCCAGACCCGCCGCGGCAGCGAGAAAAGAGACCGCGGAGAGCGCCCGTGCCGCCAGACCGACGATCTGCCAGAGTTCATCGAGCGCCACGCCGGGCAACACCGCCATCAGGGCTTCGTCGCGGTAGGCATTGATGCGCCGCTGCGCCTGGAATACGACGGCGCGGCTTTTCAGTCCGACCAGCAGGGCGGTCACGGTTTTCGGCGTGAGGTCGAATTTGCGCGCCATGTCGGCGGGGATGGAAAATCCCGGCGTCGGCGCACCGCCCTGCCAGTCGAGGTGAATGGCCTCGATGGCGGCAAGGCTCACGTGCACGCTGCGATCCACCGGCGTTCCCGTCGCCGCCAGCGTGCCGACGACGCGAAAGGGCTTGTCGGCGTGTTCATGCGTCACGTTCTCGCCGCTGCCATGCGCCAGCACGATGGCGTCGCCGGTTTTCAGCTTGAGTCGCGCGGCAACTTCCGCGCCCAGCACGGTCTCATACAGTCCTTCGATGTCATCGGCAAACGCGCGCCCTTCGGCGAAGGTCAGCGCCTTGCCCGCGCCGAACCGGAAATGCCGGAAGTAATCGAGCGTGGTGCCGAGCACGGGAAAGCCCTTGAGCGAATCGCCCAGCGCCAGCGGCACCGCCCAGGCGACCGCCGGATCGCGCATGACCCATTGGGCGCTTTTCCAGCCGATGTCATGCGTTGCCCCACCCATGCGAAAGACGCTGTAGAGCATGAGTTGCACCGGCCCGGTGCGCGCGCCGACCACTAGATCGACGCCCGTGACGGAGTGCAGGAAACTGGCGCGCGCGTCGGCGCGCAGACGCTCGATGCCCAGCATCAGGGTAACGGCAAGGGCGATGGCAAGCACGGTAAAGACAAGCGCGCCGCGCCGGTTCCAGGCGCTGGCCGCCGCGAGAAGGAACAGGGATTTCATTTTCAGAGGACCGAGGACAGAAGACAGTCAGTTTGCGGCTGCGCCGGGGAAAGCATAGATTGCCGCGTCGCGCAGCCCGAGCAATGACCGGGGAAGGCTTTCGTAATGACGAGCCCCGATGCATTCCCCTCCCCCGCTCGGCGGGGGAGGGTGCCCGAAGGGTGGGAGAGGGCGTCCTTCCCTCCGGCGCGCAGCGCCGCTGACTGCCGTGGCGCTTCGGAAAGCTGAATTGCCGCAGGGATCACCACGTCGCTGCGCTTCTCGCAATGACGCGGGACGAGTTGTTTTTCCGTCCTCCGTCTTCCGTCCCCCGTCTTCTGCCCCTGTATCAGATGCAAGCGGCGCGCAAAGCATCCGGCCAGCCGTTCGTCGTGGCTGACGAAAAGCAGCGCCGCGCCGCTGGATGCGCATTCGTGTTGCAGCAGTTCCAGGAAGATGGCCTGCCGGTCGGCGTCCAGGCTGGATGTGGGTTCGTCGGCGACGATCAGTTCCGGGCGGCCCAGCAGCGCGCGCGCTGCCGCCGTCCGCTGCTGCTGGCCGATGGAAAGTTTCATCGCCGGTTGCCGCCAAAGCGCTTCTTCCATGTCCAGCGCGCGCAGCAGGCGTTTGGCTTCCGTTCGCGCGGCGCCGCCCGCCGCTTCCGCCCGCTGCCGCCGTCTGCGGGAAAAACGGCAGGGCAACAGAGTGTTGTCCAGTG
>JAITJU010000188.1 GCA_031278735.1 Zoogloeaceae bacterium | reverse complement strand
ACGGCGTCCAGTGCGGAGGCGCTGGTGCTGGCGGCATATTGCGGGTAGAGCGGCAGCACCAGAATCCGCGTGATGCCCGCCGCCAGCATGGCGTCAAGCGTCTTGCCGACTGCGGGTTCTCCGTAGCGCATGGCGGCAAAGACCTGCGCGTCGGTGGTGCGAATAGCGAGTTCCGCTTGCAGCAATTGTGCCTGCAAGAACGTGTGCTCGCGCAAAGGCGCGTCGTTCTTGCCCCAGATCAGCGCGTATTTGGCGGCGGAACGGCGGGCGCGCAGGGGGAGAATCAGGCCGTGCAGCAACGGCAGCCAGAGAAAGCGCGGCATCTCCACCACGCGCGGATCCGAGAGAAACTCGCGCAGATAACGACGCACGGCGGCAGGCGTGGGTGCCTGCGGACTTCCCAGGTTGATGAGCAGAACGCCGGTTTTCACGGGGACGAGGAAGGCGCGGAATCGTTTTGCGCGCTCAACGCGCCGGAGAGCAGGCGGGCGGTAATATCGACAATGGGAATGACCCGCTCATAGGCCATGCGCGTGGGGCCGATGACGCCCAGCGAACCGACGACGCGGCCATCGACTTCATACGGCGCGGCGACCACGCTGCATCCGTCGAGCAAATCCAGACCCGGCGCGACCTTCGATTCGCCGCCGATGAAAATCTGCACTCCGTCGGCGCGGCAGGAGTATTCGAGCAGGCGCATCAGACCGGAACGTTGCTCGAAGAGATCGAAGAGTTCGCGCAAGCGCCGGGTGTTGGCGACGAGGTCCTCGGCATCGAGTAGGTTCTTTTCGCCGGAAATGATATACGCTTCCTCGCTGGCCAGCGCCTCGCTGCCCGCTTCCAGCGCGGCGGTCATCAGGGTTTTCAGGTCGCTGTGCAGCGCGTACAGTTCCGTGCGCACCCGGCTGCGGATTTGCTCCAGGTCCAGTCCGGAAAAATGCTGGTTCAGATAATGGCCGGATTCGGCGAGTTCGCTGGCGGTGTAGGGTTGTTCGGTAAACAGGATGCGGTTTTGCACGTCGCCTTCATGGGTAATCAGGATGAGCAGGATGCGGGTGGTCGACAGCGGCAGGAATTCGATCTGGCGAATCGTCGGCGCGGCGCGCTTGGGCGTGGCGACGACGCCGACGAAGTGGGTCAGCTGCGACAACAGCCGGGAGGCGCTGCTCATCAGTTGTTGCGGCGGGCAGGGGCGCAGGGAATCGCCAATTTCCGCAATTTCCCCTTCCGCCAGTGGCCGCGTGGTCAGAAGGGAGTCGACAAACAGGCGAAAACCTTGCGTCGTCGGCACTCTTCCCGCAGAAGTGTGCGGGCTTGCCACAAAACCCGCCTCTTCCAGATCGGCCATGACGTTTCGGATGGTGGCGGGCGAAAGTTCCAGACCGGAAAAACGGGAGAGTGTGCGCGACCCCACAGGCTCGCCCTCGGCGATGTATCGCTCGATCAGCGTTTTCAGAAGGATGCGGGAGCGATCGTCCAACATGGTGGGGTCAAGGCGAGGCGGTCATGCGTCTCGAAGGTTGAGCGCGGACGCCTTCGTCTGCGGATTGAAAAGAAGGTGTATCATACCCCACCTACAACGGATTTGCCCGAAGCGTGTCGGGCGCATAGAATCGTGCCGGAGCGCGTCTTTGCGGTTTGCGGCGCTGTTGGCCAATGCCCCGAAAGGGGTTTATTTTTGTGAGAGGATAAGGAAATGGATCGCTACGCTATTTTTGTGGATGCGGGTTATTTTTTCGCTGCGGGCGCACAGGCCGCCTTCAAGCAGCAGCATGTTTCACGGCGGCAGGTGGCGCTGAAATCTTCGCCGGCGGCAATGATTGCGGATTTGTGTTCACGGGCGCGACAGGTGGTGGATAACCTGCCCTTGCTGCGCACCTACTGGTATGACGCCACGCCCGGCCCGCGACCGTCGATGGAGCAGTCGTCGCTTGCCATGCTGCCGGGCGTGAAATTGCGGATTGGCGCGCTGAACAGCATGGGACGGCAAAAAGGCGTGGATTCCCTGATTGTCACCGACATCATTGATTTGGCGCGTAACCGCGCCATTGCCGACGCTGTGCTGATGACGGGCGACGAGGATTTGCGCGTCGCCGTGCAGGTGGCGCAATCTTTCGGCGTGCGGGTGCATTTGCTGGGCGCGGGCGACATTGCCCGCAACGTCAGCGATTTTTTGCAAATGGAAGCGGATTCCGTCACGTTGCTGGATGACCGCTGGTTCGCCAGCCACCTGGAAATGCAGGGGAACGGCGGCGGCTTGCCGGAAGTGGAAGTCGACGAGGACGAATTCATTGAAGCGGCGGAAACCTCCATCCATGAAATCCTGGAATACGTCGAACCGGACCAGATGGTGCAGCTGGGACAGCATTTTAGCTTCCAGAATTTCGTCCCGCCGGAATACGACCGGCGGCTGGTGGCCATGGTCTCGGCCAACCTGAGCGGGCGCAAGCTTTCCACGGAAGAAATCCGCAATCTGCGCGCTTTGTTCGTGCGCACCGTCAAGACGCGCAGCAGCAATGAACTCGCGTGACGCGCGATCTCACCGGCGCGAGGGGGCAATAAATCCCTTGCGCCTGGCGCCGCCCGCCGCGAACAGCCTGTTCGCGGCTGCGCGGAAAATTTATAATGCGTCAAGTCATTCCTTTCTTGTGAGCGCGTCATGAAAAAATCTTTCGTTCTGTTGTCCGTCGCCAAGTGGGTTTCGCTGGCTGTGGCGTCGCTGGCTTTGGCGGGGTGCCTGTTCATGCTGTTTGGTTTCCTGAAAACCTTTGGCCCGCCGCGGTTCGACACGCCCGTGTTTTCGGAGGAAATCCTGACTCGGGATCATGCCTCCAGAAGATTGTGGAATCTGGATTTGATAGATCGGGAAGCCGAGCAGGAAAAATTGAGGGTCACCAATGAATATGGCGAAAAAATCCTCGCCATCATCAAGGAATACAATCTCATGACGACCAAGACCGATCATGTGATTGAATGGCTGGTCAGCGACGTGCCGGAAGAACGGCGCAGGGATTTCGTCTCCGGCTGGCAGGAATTCCTTGGCGCGGGAGTGGCGCACCTGAAAAAAACGGAAAAGTTCCAGAGCGGCGACAAATCGACGGATCGCCTGACGGAAATCTTCCGCCTTCAGTTTCGCAAGGCCATGAATCAGGTGAGCGACGCGGAAACCGCCGCCAAGGATAAGCGTCCAATGGCGTTCGGCGTGGCGATTGCGCTGGCCCTGCTGTTCTCTGTCGCGATGATTGTGCCGGTTCTGACGCGCATTGAATGCAACACGCGTCCCCGTGAATCCGCCGCGTCGGCAAGGAATGCGCCCGGCGGCTCATTGGCCGCCGGGCCAGCGCCCGACAGCAACAGGATCGAACCGACGACCGCGAAAACCGCCGCGCCGACGGCGTGTCCCAAATGCGCGGCGGCGGCGGGCAAGGACGACGTGTTCTGCGGCGAATGCGGCGCGTCCTTGCGTTGAAGGCGGCAAGTCATGCTTTGCGCGCGCTGCCGCGCCCCGATCGCCGAAGGGGCAAGATTCTGCAAGCATTGCGGCGCGAAGGCCGCGGCGGAGAATGCCGCCGCCGGTGCCTCCATCTGCCCGAATTGCCAAACGCCGCTGCCGCTGAACATGAAGTTCTGCCGCCATTGCGGCGCGTCCCTGACCGCGTTGAAACGTCCTGCCGCCGACGGCGATTCCGTGCCGGTTGTGCCGCTTGCCCCCGACGACGCGAGGGCAGGGGGAAAGAAGTTCT
>JAITJU010000168.1 GCA_031278735.1 Zoogloeaceae bacterium | reverse complement strand
ACGACCCGCGCGCCATGCCGCCGGAACTCCTGAAAGCGCACCGGGACAACGACCGCGCCGTGAGAAAGCTCTACGGCTTTACCGCGCGAAACGCGCCGGACGAGGCGTCATGCGCGGCGCGGCTGATGGCGATATATACGGATACTCGCGGCTTCGCCGGATAGAAAGACGCCCTGCCCTGCCGAGTCGCCCTTGCCGTCCAGGCGGGAAAGGAAAAAACAAAGTTCCGCGCATTCCCAAGGGCAAATGCGATTGCCCTGTTTACGCCATTCCTCTCAAGCCAACGCCAATGGAACTGACCTCGCCGCCCCCGGCAACATTACGGCAAAATCTCCGAACGAGCCTCAAAACGAACGCGTGAGCGCGTAGCCGCAGGCGTTCAGCAGAAATTGCGGAAAAATCCCGACGGCGGCAACCAGGACGCTATTCGCCGACACCAGCGTCCTGTCGGCGAACGAGGCCTCGATGGGCGCGGCGTTCTCCGCCGCCTCGTCGAAGTACATGAGCTTGATGACGCGAAGGTAAAAGAACGCGCCCGCCAGCGAAAAGAGAATCGCCAGCGCGGCAAGCCAGTAATGGCCGGAAATCACCACGGATTCCAGCACGGCGAACTTGGCGATGAAGCCGACGAAAAAAGGAAGTCCGGCCAGGGAAAGCATCAGAATCAGCATCATCGCCGCAAACCAGGGACTGCGCCGACTCAGCCCCTTGAAGTCTTCCAGCGCGTCGGATTCGAACCCTCGGCGCGCCAGAAGCATGATCAGGCCAAACACCGCCAGCGTCGTCAGCACGTAAGTAATCATATAAAAAAGCGAGGCGGCATAGGCGCCCAGAATGATGTGACGATTGCCGCCGCGCACGACGCCGCTCGCCAGCCCCAGCAGCATGAATCCCATGTGGGCAATGGCCGACCAGGCCAACATGCGCTTGATGTTGCGCTGGACGATGGCAACGAGATTGCCCAGCCCCATGGAAAGCGCCGCCAGCAGCATCAGCATGGATTGCCAGTCGGCGGCAAGGCTGAACAGTCCGCCCACCAGCAGGCGAATCGCGATAGCGAAGGCGGCGATCTTGGGCGCGGCGGCGATGAAAAGGGTCACGGCGGTCGGCGCGCCGTGGTAGACATCAGGAATCCACATGTGAAAAGGGACAACCCCGATCTTGAAGGCCAGCCCCGCCATCAGGAACACCAGGCCGAATATCAGCACGGTTTTGTTCTCTGGCAACTTTTGCAGCGCGCGCGTCTGCTCCGCGACTTCCATGATTTCCAGCGAGCCTGCCGTCGCGCCGTAAATCATGGACATGCCGTAGAGCAAAAGACCGGAAGCCAGCGCGCCCAGCACGAAATACTTCATCGCCGCCTCGGAAGCCGCCGCGTTGTCGCGTTGCAGCGCCGTCAGGGCGCACAGCGAGAGCGAGAGAATTTCCAGACCCAGATAAAGGCTCAGGAAATGATTGGCGGATATCATCACCATCATGCCCAGCGTGGCGAACAGGGCAAGCACGCAATACTCGCACAGGGGAATGCTGGCGCGCTCCTCGAGATAACGGCGCGAATAGGAAAGACTGAGCATGACGGCAAGGCAGGCCAGCAGCTTCAGGAATTCCCCCAGCAAATCGGCGATGAACATGTTATAAAAGGTCAGCACCACCTTGGCGGGTTCTCCCGGCGCGGGCGGCATCAGATCCGTTGCGGCGTGCCAGATCGTCATCAGCGCCGCGACGGCGAGCGTGGCTTGCGTCAGCGCGAAAGTCACGTTGCGGCGCGAGGCGGGCAACGCGAGATCGACAAGCAGAATCAGGCAGGCCATGAACAGCAGGAAAATTTCCGGCGCGGCGGGCAGCAGATTGGGAGTGACGAAACTTTCAAACATGGCGGCTATCCTTAAATTCAATACTTTTGCACCGCAAGGTGCCGCAGGAGATCCTGGACGGAAACGTGCATGACATTCGTAAACGCTTGCGGATACAGGCCCATGCCGAGTACGGCCAGCGCCAGCAGGGCAAGAATGGCGAATTCCCGCCTGGAAAGATCGGCAAGATTGCGCACGGAATCGTTGGCGATGCCGCCAAAAATCACCCGCTTGTACATCCAGAGCGTGTAGGCGGCGCCGATGACGAGCGTGCTGGCGGCGGCGAACGCCACCCAGAAATTGAACTTGACGGCGGCGAGGATGACCATGAATTCGCCCACGAAGCCGGAAGTCGCGGGCAGACCGGCGTTCGCCATGGCGAAGAGCAGGAAAAAGGCCGCGAACCGGGGCATGGTGTTGACCACCCCGCCGTAGTCGGCGATCTGGCGCGAGTGCATCCGGTCGTAGAGGACGCCGATCGAGAGGAACATGGCGGCGGAAACGAAGCCGTGCGAAATCATCTGGATCAGCGCGCCTTCGACACCGAGCGGGTTCAGCATGAAGAAACCCAGGGTCACGAACCCCATGTGCGAAATCGAGGAATAGGCGACCAGTTTTTTCATGTCGGCCTGCGCCAGCGCCACGAAACCGATGTAGACCACGGCAATCAGCGACAAAGCGATGACGAGCGGTGCATGGGTCATCGCGGCGTCCGGCGTGATCGGCAGCGAAAAACGCACGAAGCCGTAAGCGCCGAGTTTCAGGGCAATGGCCGCCAGCACCACCGAGCCGCCGGTTGGGGCTTCGACGTGGGCATCGGGCAGCCAGGTATGTACCGGCCACATCGGCACCTTGACCCCGAAAGCGGCGAGGAAGGCGAAGAAAATCAACGATTGCTCGCCCATCGAGAGAGCGGCGCGGTGCCAGTGGAGAATTTCGAAGCTGCCGGTGGCGCTATAGAGATAGAGCAACG
>JAITJU010000158.1 GCA_031278735.1 Zoogloeaceae bacterium | reverse complement strand
CCGCCTTGCTCGTAACTGAGCCAGCCCTCCCCCAGGGAACGCAAATAGCGCGTCGCCTTGAAGCGGGCGACGAAATTTCCGTCCTGGTTCAGGATCGTCCGGATACCCTCGCCTCCCTTCTCTTTTCCGTACAGGAAAAAGGTTTCCGCCCTGTTTTCCAGAATGGCGCTCTTGCTCGGAGGGCCGACGACCTCGATCAGCTCCCCGTCGGGCGGAGCGACGATCTTGCCGCCGGGATTCAGGAAGCGGCGCGGTCGGCCATCCTCGTCCGCCAGCCACAACAGATTCCCCACCTGCGGAATCGTTTTGCCCTCGTGAAACCGGTAAGGGGAGAGCGGGATGTCCTTGCCGCCCGCGATGTCGATGAGAACCTGGCTCGCCCGCGCCCGCCGTCCCCGGTCATCGAGCAGCAGGAACTGGCCGTGAAAGAGCGGTTCCGGTTCCACGTACAGCGGCCCCATGAGGGTTTTTCCCGTCGCGTCGATGATTTGCCACCGTCGCCCGTCAAGACCAAGACCGCGATCATGGAGCACAACGGCGACGCCGCCCGCCGTGAAACGTTTGGCTTCCTTGAAGGCGGGGGGAATCGCCCACGCGCCCTTGCGGTCGATATAGCCCCATTTATAGCCCCACTCCTTGCCGCCTTGCGCCGCAGCCAGGCCATTGGCGGCAAAGTCGTCCGCTCCTTGAAAATTCGCGGGAATGACCAGGACGCCGGTCCTGTCGATGTAGCCCCAGTTCTCCGGATTGACCTCGACCGGCGCGAGGCCATGCAGGAAATAGCCTGCCTTCAAAAAACGCGGTCGCCCCAGAAAATTGCCCTGGGCGTCCAGAAAGCCGCGCCCCTCATGCGTCCTGACCCTTGCGACGCCACTGGCGTCGAATGCCTCGGCGTCCTCCAGAATGAGGAACTCGCCGTCGGGTTTCAGGTAGCCCTTGAGATTCCAGTCGAATCCATTCTCCCGTTCATGCCGCGAGAGGCGAAGACGGTCGCCGATGCTCAGGTTCCGCTTCGCTTCCTCTTGCGCTTCCGTCAGGACGTGACCGGAAAACGTAACGGAAACCTCGTTTCTCTCCTTGCTGTCGAAATTGACATATATCCATTCCTCCGCCTTGAGCGGCGCGTTCGCCACGAGCGGCGGCGTCAGGAAAAAGGCGAGCAGGCCAAGGACATTTTTTGCGGACGGGCGTTGCATGGAGGTTCCTTCAAACACCGGGAGCAGCCCGCATTCTTGCAGGCTCGGTCTCGTTACGCAACTTCCGTATTCGCGGGCGTAAACGAGCGGACGGCATGATTGTTCAGTCCCGGCATTTTCTGGATCGGTTCATAAATCCCCGACGCGCGCCGCCGCCTCGCTGATGCGCGCCACGCCGATTGCGTGGATGCCGGGAATGGGGTGGCGGGGGAGGTTGGCTTGGGGGATGATGGCGTGCGTGAAGCCGAGTTTGGCCGCTTCTTTCAGGCGTTCCTGCCCGCGTGGCGCGGGGCGGATTTCACCGGCCAACCCGATTTCGCCAAAGACGACGAGTTTGTCCGGCAGCGCCCGGTTCTTCAGGGAGGAGACGATTGCCAGGGCAACGGCAAGATCGGCGGCGGGTTCGATGATGCGCACG
This sequence comes from Zoogloeaceae bacterium, assembly GCA_031278735.1. GTDB lineage: Bacteria > Pseudomonadota > Gammaproteobacteria > Burkholderiales > Rhodocyclaceae > Azovibrio. Next base: position 5,813 of record JAITJU010000158.1, on the reverse strand, counting down.
CCGCCCACGGCGTTGAGGAATACGTCCTGATCGAAACAGGCGATGCCTGCGTGACGGTGCAGCACGGCCAGCAGCATGACCAGCCGCTGCGCGTCCAGGCCGACTGTGAGACGGCGCGGGTTGCCGTGCGCGTTGTCGACCAGCGCCTGAATCTCCACCAGCAGCGGTCGCGCGCCTTCTTGCGTCACCAGAATGGCCGTGCCGGGAACATCGCGTTCGTGCCGCGAAAGAAAGAGCGCGGAAGGATTGTCTACGCTTTTCAGCCCCGTCTCGGTCATGGCGAATACGCCCAGTTCATTGACCGCGCCAAAACGGTTCTTGCAGGCGCGAATCAGGCGAAAGCGGGAATGGGCGTCGCCTTCAAAGTAAAGCACGGTGTCGACGATGTGTTCGAGTACGCGCGGGCCGGCAAGCGCGCCTTCCTTGGTGACGTGCCCGACCAGAATGACGCTGACGGCAAGCTGCTTTGCCAGCCGGGTGATCTGGGCGGCGCATTCGCGCACCTGCGCCACCGACCCTGGCGCGGAATTGAGTTGCGCCGACCACAAGGTCTGAATGGAATCGACTACCGCCACTTCCGGTCGCTCGCGTTTCAGCAGGGCAAGGATTTTTTCCAGATTGATTTCCGTCAGCAGTTTCAGCCGACTGGCGGCGATTCCCAGCCGACGCGCCCGCAACGCCACTTGCTCGCCGGATTCCTCGCCGCTGATGTAGAGGGCATTGACGCGCTCCGAGAGCCTTGCCAGGGTTTGCAGCAGCAAGGTGCTTTTGCCGATGCCGGGGTCGCCGCCGATCAGCGCGACGCCGCCCGCCACCAGTCCGCCGCCCAGAGGGCGGTCGAATTCCCGAATGCCTGTCGGCATACGCGCGGCTTCATGCGCTTCGATTTCTGCCAGCGCCTGTATTTTCGCGGCAGGCGCCAGCGCCTGAAAGCGGCGGCCGGAGGCGGATTTTTCTTCCGCCACACTTTCGATCAGCGTATTCCACGCGCCGCAGGCCGGGCATTGTCCTTGCCACTTGGGGGAATCCGCGCCGCATTCGCCGCACAGATAAATGGTCTTGCTCATGGGGCGGGTTTCTCCGGCATGAATTCCTGTTGCAGACGGCAGGCGACGAGGCCATTGATGACGCCAAAAAACAGCGCGGCGAGGGCGAAAACCGGCATCAGGCGAAAAATGCCGTCATGCGGCACCAGCCAGAGACGCGCCAACAGGAGTTGACCGGCGATGTGGGCAAAACTTGCCGCCAGGCTCCAACTGACCAGACCAAACCAGCGGGCGGGCAGGTATTGCGCCAGCGCCAGCGCCGCCAGACTGCAAACGGCGCCCGCAAGGCTCAGGAAAAAACCGGGCGCGAGAAATTGCCCCAAAAGCAAGGCGCCCGCCACGACGCGCAAACCACTCACCCAGGCCGCGCTTCTCCAGCCGTAACGCGCCAGCACCAACAACGCCACGATATTGGCCAGACCCGGCTTCACGCCCGGCAAGGGCATCGGGATCGCCGCGTCCGCCAGCGCCAGACCCACTGCCGCCGCCGCGAGGCGGGCAATGCGCAGATCGTCGGCATCGACTTTGATTTCAGTAATTGAGGGAGTCATAGGGGGCATCTTTTCCAGTAATCATGAGGCTGACGCGGTTGGGCGCGCAAATGGCGATTTCCCCGGCGCGGGAAAGCCAGCCCTGCCGCACGCAATACTGGCGCGGGCCAGGATCGGCAACCACGCGGGCGCGTCCATCCCTTATCACGATGCGCGTCTCGCCCAGCGGGCCGGGCACCCGGATTTCGCGCGGCGTCCGCAAGTCCGCTTCCAGGAACAATGCGCCTTCCTGCCGAATCACCAGCTTGTCGCCCGCGCCGCCTTGCCAGAACAGCGGGAAACACAGCGCGGTTCCAGCCGCTGCCAGCAGTATCAACGCCAGATCGCCGGGGCGCAGAAAGGAAAGCAGCATGGCTCAGTCTTCCGCGCTGTCGGGCGGGACGCCCGCTTCGGCGACGGGCGGCGCGAGCGCGCCTTCGTCCTTGTCTCCCGGCGCCTTGTCGCCCGCCTGCAATCTGGCCTGCCAGTGCGCCAGTTCCACCGGCGGCGCGCGAGGCGCGCTTGCGTGTCCGGCGTCGATGGCGTGAATCCAGCGTTCCATGCAGTCGATCCAGCCTTGCAGGATGTCATAACCCGGCGCGCGATCCAGCCAGAGCGGGTCAAGGGTCGGCACGACTTGGGCAAAACGAAAGGTCGCCCACGTCAGCGGCGCGAGATCCAGCGGCTCCGCCAGTTGCCGGATGCGGCAGGCAGACTGGGCCAGCGCGTCGCGATCCGGCGGCACGACGGTTTGCGCGTGCCGCATCTGGCTGATTTCTTCCAGTGCCTCACGGGCAAACAGGGCGTCCAGCGGACGCGAACGCGCGCCTTCGTCGCGCCGCTCCAGACGCGCCGCCAATTGCTCGACCCGCGTCGCGAGGGCGTCGTTTTCCAGAAAATCCTTTTCCTGCAAGAGTTCCAGCGCGGCATCCAGCGTGGTCAAAAGACGCGCCGTGGGCGGCGCGACATCCAGCGTGTCCGTGGCGGCGGCAAGCGCCTCCGCCAACCGCAGGGGCGCGGCGTGCGCCAGCGCCAGCGCGCCTTCCAGCAGCTTGAACAGGGATTGGCGCAGCGGCGACCAGTCCGCTTCCGGCGCGGCGCGGCAATTGTTCCAGGCAAGGCTCATGGCCTCGACCGCATTATCCCAAAGCGCCCGCTGCGCCGTGGAAAAACGCGGCTCGCGCGGATGGGCCACCAACGGCAGAATGGCGCGCGTGGCTTCCAGCGTGGCGGTCAACGGATCGCGGGGGCGCGCGGGGTCGACGGCTGTTTCGGCAACCGACGCGGCAAGCTGGCGCAGCGGCGCTTCCAGCGCGGCAAGGAGCGCCGCGTCGGGCGCGTCTTTCCTGAACGCCTGTTCAACCTTGGCGGCCAGACGTCGATATTCCGGCAAGGCGTCAAGCCGCCGGTCGCGAATCGCTCCCAGCAGTACCGACGCCGCCATGAAAATCGCCGCGTTGCTTGTGCCCGGCGGCGGCATGGCGCACCGCGCCTTCAGCGCCCGCAACATGCCTTCCAGACCCGCCGCTTCTTCCGGCATTTTCAGCCAGACCAGCAGGCTTTTCTGATAAGCGGCGCGCAGGTTCGCGCCCGCCATCAACGCGGGAGCGGGACAGGCGTCAGCCCGCGAGCCGGGCGAAGGCATCGATTACCTCCGGGGGCGCCTGCACCAGTTCAATCAATACGCCTTCGCCGCCAATCGGGAATTCCTCGTTGCCCTTGGGATGCAAAAAGCAGATGTCGAAACCCGCCGCGCCTTTACGTATGCCGCCGGGCGCGAAACGTACGCCGTTTGCCGTCAGCCACGCCACGGCGCGCGGCAGATCGTCGATCCACAGGCCCACGTGATTCAGGGGCGTGGCATGGACAGCGGGCTTTTTTTCCGCGTCCGTCGGCTGCATCAAATCGACTTCTACCCTGAAAGCGCCGCCGCCCATGACGCAGATGTCTTCATCCACGTTTTCCCGCTCGCTCCGAAAGGTTCCCGTGCGCGTCAGTCCCAGCTTGTCCACCCACAGGGTCTTGAGCTTTTCCTTGGAAAGACCGCCAATGGCAATTTGCTGGATGCCCAGCACCTTGAAGGGGCGCGCGCCGTCTTGTGTCTTGTTCATGAGGCTCCTTTGCGCAGACAGAGAGAATGAAAAGAAGCCCGCATTCTACCCTTGCGGACAAGGCTTCTGTCGGCGGCGAGGAGGCGCTGCGGGTATTTTTTTTCGATCCCGGAATCGGGATTGCCGTTAGAATCCTGTCTTTGTCGCAAAACCCTGCGCGACCGCGAGATATTGCAAGGAGAAAAGATTGAACAACATGTTCAAAGGCTTGTTGATGTGGATAGTCATTTTGCTGGTGCTGATGACGGTGTTCAATCAATTCAACAGCGGCGTCATGCAGACGTCCGGCACGGAAGCCCTAGAGTATTCCCAGTTCCTCGCCGAAGTCCGCAACGGGCGCGTCAGCAAGGTCACCATCGAAGGCAACAAACTCAAGGCGACCATGACGGACGGCAAACAGGTCACCTCCCTTGCCGCCCCCAACGATCTGTGGCTGGTCAACGATCTGATCCGGTATAACGTCAAATTCGAGGCCAAGGCGGAAGAGGAGCCGTCCTTGCTGATGAGCATCTTCATCAACTGGTTTCCCATGCTGCTGCTGATTGGCGTTTGGGTGTTTTTCATGCGCCAGATGCAAGGCGGCGGCCGCGGGGCGTTTTCCTTCGGCAAATCGCGCGCCAAGCTGATGGACGAGCGCCAGAACGCCGTCACTTTCGCCGATGTCGCCGGTTGCGACGAGGCCAAGGAAGAAGTGCAGGAACTCGTGGATTTCCTGAAGGATCCAAGCAAATTCCAGAAACTGGGCGGACGCATCCCCAAGGGTGTGCTGCTGGTCGGCAATCCGGGCACCGGCAAGACCCTGCTCGCCAAGGCTATCGCGGGCGAGGCCAAGGTGCCGTTTTCCAGCATTTCCGGTTCCGATTTCGTGGAAATGTTCGTCGGCGTCGGCGCGGCCAGGGTGCGCGACATGTTCGAGAACGCCAAGAAGCAGGCGCCCTGCATCGTCTTCATCGACGAGATCGACGCCGTGGGACGGCATCGCGGCGCGGGACTGGGCGGCGGCAACGACGAGCGCGAACAGACCCTGAACCAGTTGCTCGTGGAAATGGACGGCTTCGAGGGCAATACCAGCATCATCGTCATCGCCGCCACCAACCGCCCGGACATCCTTGACCCTGCGCTCCTGCGTCCCGGCCGCTTCGACCGTCAGGTGGTGGTGCCGCTCCCCGACATTCGCGGGCGCGAGCAGATCCTCCTCGTCCACATGCGCAAGATTCCGCTGCATGAAAATGTCCGCGCCGACATCATCGCCCGCGGCACCCCCGGCTTTTCCGGCGCGGATCTGGCCAATCTGGTGAACGAGGCGGCGCTCTTTGCCGCGCGCGGCAACAAGCGGCTCGTGGACATGGAAGACTTCGAGCGCGCCAAGGACAAGATCTACATGGGGCCGGAACGCCGTTCGATGATCCTGACCGAGGAGGAAAAGAAGGCCACCGCCTATCACGAATCGGGACACGCGGTGGTGGCAAGCCTCCTGCCGGGCAGCGACCCGGTGCACAAGGTGACCATCGTGCCGCGCGGTCGGGCGCTGGGGCTGACCTGGCAACTGCCGGAGCGCGACCACATCAGCCTCTACAAGGATCAGATGCTGAACCAGATCACCATGCTCTTCGGCGGGCGCGTGGCGGAGGAACTCTTCGTGCATCGCATTTCCACCGGCGCTTCCAATGATTTCGAGCGGGCGACCGGCATGGCGCGCAACATGGTGACGCGCTACGGCATGTCGGAAAAAATGGGCACGATGGTTTATGGCGAAAATGACAATGAACTCTTTCTGGGGCGTTCGGTGACGACGCACAAGAATGTTTCCGAGGCGACCATGCGCGAGGTGGATGCCGAAATCCGCCGCATCATCGACGAGCAGTACGCTCTCGCCCAGCGGCTCCTGAACGAGAACCGCGACAAGGTGGAAGCGATGACGGCGGCGCTGATGGAATACGAGACCATCGACGCCGATCAGATCAAGGACATCATGGAAGGCCGCGCCCCGCGCCCGCCCAAGCCCAGCACAAGCCAGAACGCGCCCGCCGGCGACAACGACAAGGACGACGCCCCCAAGACCGCGCCCAATGCTCCCGCGACGGCGTAAGGCGATGAAACTCCCTCAACCTTTTCAGTATCAGGGA
>JAITJU010000119.1 GCA_031278735.1 Zoogloeaceae bacterium | reverse complement strand
AAGGCGAGCAGGTGGTCGACCCCCTTGCTGGTCAACGTCGCGCCCGCCAGGGCGTCGACCTGGTGCGCCGCGCCCGCGCTGCCCGGCTGGACGCCGCCCTTCACGATTTCAATATTGGGCTTGCCGTTTTCGCCGAAGAGCGTCTTGCCAGGCCACAGCCCTTTCCATTTGGGATTATCGACCTCGCCGCCCAGCCCCGGCGTTTCCCCGTGCTGGTAAAACCCCAGGCCGACCACGGTATTGAGATCGGGCTTGATGGCGAGAAAACCGTAGAGCGTCGACCAAAGGCCGTAGCCGCGCACGGGCAGGATCAGGGCCTCGAGTTCGCCGCTGCCGTCTGCCTTCACCAGCCGATAGACCGTGGTGAGACGCTCGCGCCGCTTGATGCCGGCAATATCCTCCTTGCCGGGCAGCGCCTCGGACAGAGCCGGATCCCGCGCCGCCTTCAGGGGATCGAAGGTCAGGGGATCATAGTCCTTCTTCGCCTCGCCGGTGGCAAGATCAATGACCTGGGCCTTGATGCGTTTGGCGAAGATGTCCCGCGCTTCTCCGGCGGAAAGCTCCGGCCCGCCGACGCCGGCAATCGCCAGGATGCTGCGCTGGCGGTCGAGCAGGCGGTTTTCCTCCTGCACGGGTTTCAGGGATACCGCCGACCCGGCCACGAACACCGAGGCGACGAGGCTGACGAGGAGCGCGACAACGAGCGTGCGCGCGATGGATTCCTTATTGCCGGACATGGCGTCTGGCCCTCCGTTTGATGTTGGCCGCGACCACGAAATGGTCGATCAGGGGCGCGCAGAGGTTGGCGAGGAGAATCGCCAGCATCATGCCCTCCGGGAAGGCCGGGTTGACCACGCGAATCAGCACCACCATGACGCCGATCAGCGCGCCGAAAATCCATTTGCCGGTGTCGGTCATGGCCGCCGAAACCGGGTCGGTCGCCATGAACATCATGCCGAAGGCAAAGCCGCCCAGTACCAGGTGCCAGTGCCAGGGCAGGGCGAACAGGGGGTTCGTCGCCGAGCCGATGGCGTTGAAGAGAAAAGCCGTCGCCGCCATGCCGAGAAAGACGCTCAGCACGATGCGCCAGGAGGCGACGCCCGTCACGAGCAGGAACGCGCCGCCCAGCAGGATGGCCAGGGCGCAGGTCTCGCCCACCGCGCCGGGCATGATGCCGATGAACGCCTGCGCCCAGGAAAGGCCGCCGCCCACGATGGCGTCGATGCCGCCGTCTGCCGCCCGCGCCAAGGGCGTCGCGCCCGTAAAACCGTCGACCGCCGTCCACACCGCGTCGCCCGAAATCTGCGCTGGATAGGCGAAGAACAAGAAGGCGCGCCCGGCCAGGGCGGGATTCAGGAAGTTCTTGCCCGTGCCGCCGAAGACTTCCTTGGCGATCACCACTCCGAAGCTGATGCCCAGCGCCGCCTGCCACAGGGGAATCGTGGGCGGCAGGATGAGCGCGAAGAGGATGGACGTGGCGAAAAACCCCTCATTCACCTCATGCCCGCGAATCGCGGCGAAGAGCACTTCCCAGAAGCCGCCGACGGCGAAGGTCACGAGATAGATGGGCAGGAAATACACCGCGCCGTGCGCGAGGTTGTCCCACAGGCTTGCCGGATCGAACCCGGCGATGAGGCGGATTATCGCCAGATGCCAGTCGGTGGAGGCGGCCAGCAATTCGGGATGGGCAAGATAGGCGCTGTTCGCCTGAAAGCCCACGTTCCACATGCCCGCGAACAGGGCCGGGAAGGTGGCGAGCCAGACGAGGATGATGATGCGCTTCAGATCCATCGCGTCGCGCGCGTGCGCGCCGCTGCGGGTGACGCTGCCGGGGCGATAGAGGAAGGTGTCGGTCGCCTCGTAGAGGGCGAAAAGTTTCTCGAAGCGGCCGCCTTTTGAAAAATGCGGCTCCAGCCGGTCGAGCAGTTGACGCAAACCCATGAATCAGCCCTCCTTCTCGATATGGGCGAGCACGTCCCGCAAAATGGGGCCGTATTCATACTTGCCCGCGCAAACATAGGTACACAAGGCCAGATCCTCCTCGTCCAGTTCCAGGGCGCCCAGTTTCTGCGCCATTTCGGTGTCGCCCACGACAAGATAGCGCAGCAGATGCGTGGGCAGGATGTCGAGCGGCATCACCGCCTCGTAATTGCCGACCGGCATGATGGCGCGCGGGCTGCCGTTGGTGGTGGTGGTAAAGGGAAACCGCTTCTTGCGGTTGAAGGCGGAGGTAAAAAGATTCAGCACCGAATGCTTGTTCGACCCGAAACGCAAAAAATGCAGCATTTCCCGCTCGCGGCCTTCCGCAAGGCAGGAGACCTGCGGATGAAAACGTCCCAGAAAGGCAAACGGGCCGGATGCCGCGCGTCCGCCAAGGACGGAACCGGAAATCACGCGGTTTTCGCCCGGCAAAAGCTCGTCCGCAGTGAGATCGTCGAGACTGGCCCCCAGACGGGCGCGCAAAAGGCGCGGATTCTTCACCACCGGCCCGGCGAGCGAGACGACGCGCTCCACCCACAATTGCCCGGTGGCGAAGAGTTTTCCGATGGCAATGACATCCTGACAGCCGATCTGCCAGACGGTCTTGTGGGCGTCGACCGGATCGAGAAAATGGATGTGCGTCCCCGGCAATCCGGCGGGATGCGGGCCGGAAAAGCGTTCCAGCGTCACGCCGGGCAGATCGCCGCCGGGAATTTCGCCTTCTTCGCCCGCGCACAAAAAGACCCGGGCAAGGCGCGTGAGAACCGTGAGGCCGCGAATGAAGTCGTCCGCGTATTCGGCGATGACGAGCGCCGGATTCGCCGCCAGGGGATGGGTATCCATCGCGGTGACGAAAATCGAGGCGGGCGTCGCGTCGATGGCGGGCGTCCGGGAAAAGGGACGGGTGCGAAAGGCCGTCCACAGGCCGGAGCGTTGCAGGTTTTCCCGCGCTTTTCCGGCATCGAGCGTTTCCAGTTCCGCATCCGAATAATGGGCGAAGACTTCCGCCGCCTCATTCTCCCCGTCGCCGTCCAGGTCGATGACGATGGATTGAAACGCCCGCCTTTCTCCCCGGTGGATGGCGCTGACGACCCCGGCGCCCGGCGCGGTGAAGGGAATGCCGGGGTTTTTCTTGTCGAAGAAGAGCGCCTGCCCCCGTTTCACCCGGTCGCCCACCTGCGCGACCATCGAGGGCTTCATGCCGGGGTAGTCGTCCCCGATGAGCGCCGCGCGCCGCGCGGGTCGAGCCGCCTCTATGCGTTGCGACGGCGCGCCCGAAATCGGCAAATCCAGTCCGCGTTTGATTTTGATCATGCGTTTGACCCAATCTCTGGTAAGAACATGTGGGAACCGAAATTCGGCTCCAAAAAAACGTCCGAATTATATAGGGCAAGCGCGGGTTTGCGAAGTTATGCATCTTCTCGCGGCTGGCGCTTGCGCTCCCGGCGCGAGGGGATATGCCGGGCGCGGCGGACTTTTCCCCGCGTCATGGCATATTTGTAACGGCGCATGAAATTCATGCGCGCGGCGCATCAATCATACGGAGATCAAAGTTGGATGGACAGAAGAATACTTCGGCGCGCCGCCGTTTTTGAGGAAAATTGCCGGTTTTATGGCGGTTACATGAAAAGCGCAGTGGATTTTATCCGCGTGACATCGCGTTGCGGGGGGAGGCCGCATCCGCGCTGGCATGCACTAAATGTAGTGTTCATGCTTGCGATTTACTACTACATGTAGTAGATTTATGCTCCCAACAAGAAGAATTCCTTGCCCCCTCAGCGCCATTTCCTTAATTGAGGAGCGTACCTGAAATGAGCCATGCCGCCGAACAGTTGTCCCTTGCCGCCATTCCCGCAGCGCCTGAATTTTCACCCTTACCGCCGCAGGAGATTTCCGGCGAGGTGTTGCTGGAAAAATACGCCAAAGGCAAGGAGATGAACGTCCATGACGTGCGCCGCCGGGTGGCGCATGCGTTGGCCGCCGTCGAACCGGAAAAGGAACGCGCCCATTGGGAGGCGCGTTTTTTGTGGGCGCAGGAAAACGGCTTCATCCCCGCCGGACGCATCAATTCCGCCGCAGGCACCGATTTACAGGCCACGCTCATCAACTGTTTCGTGCAGCCGGTGGGCGATTCCATTGTCGAGGTCACGGATGGCCGCCCCGGCATCTATACGGCGCTGGCGCAGGCGGCGGAAACCATGCGTCGGGGCGGCGGCGTCGGTTATGATTTTTCCAGCATTCGCCCTTGCGGCGCGCGCGTAAAAGGGACGCAATCGCGCGCTTCTGGGCCGGTATCCTACATGCGCGTCTTTGATCGCTCCTGCGAGACGGTGGAATCCGCCGGCGCCCGGCGCGGCGCGCAGATGGGCGTGTTGCGCTGCGACCATCCCGACATCGAGGATTTCATCCACGCCAAGGATCAGGGCGATCTGACCAATTTCAATATTTCCATCGGCGTCACCGACGCCTTCATGCAGTCGGTGGAAGCGGACGGCATGGTGGATCTGACGCATCGCGCCGAACCCAACGCCGACATGAAAACGGAAGGCGCCTTCCAGCGCGACGACGGCCTGTGGGTGTATCGCCGGGCGCGGGCGCGGGAGATGTGGGATCAGGTGATGAAATCCACTTACGACCACGCTGAACCCGGCATTTTGTTCCTTGACCGCATGAACCGGGACAATAATCTCAATTATTGCGAAGTCATCGAGGCCACCAATCCTTGCGCCGAGCAGCCGTTGCCGCCTTACGGCTGCTGCTGTCTGGGTTCCATCAACCTGACGCTGTTTGTCCGCGAACCCTTTTCCGAGCAGGCGGAGTTCGATTTTGACACTTTTGCCGACGTCATTCGCGTTTCCATTCGCATGCTGGACGACGTGCTGGATGCGACGCACTGGCCGCTTGCCCAGCAAAGCAGCGAGGCGGCCAACAAACGCCGCGTCGGTCTGGGGTTTACCGGCCTGGGCGACGCGCTCGCCATGCTGCGCCTCAGGTATGATCGCCCCGAGGCGCGCGCCTGCGCCGCCCGCATCAGCGAGTTCATGCGCGACACGGCTTATCTGTATTCCGTGGAGCTGGCGCGCGAGCGCGGCGCGTTCCCGCTTTTCAACGCCGAACTGTATCTTTCCGGCGGCAATTTCGCTTCCCGCCTGCCTGCCGGGATCAAGGGCAAAATTCGCGCGCACGGGATGAGAAATTCGCATCTTTTGTCCATCGCGCCTACCGGCACCATTTCGCTTGCCTTTGCCGACAACGCCTCCAATGGCATCGAACCGCCGTTTTCTTGGACATACCGCCGTAAAAAGCGCATGAGCGACGGCGCCATCAAGGAACATTCCGTCGAGGATTACGCCTGGCGGCTGTATCGGCACATGGGCGGCGACATCGAGAAATTGCCCGATTATTTCGTCACCGCGCTGGAAATTTCCGCCGCCGCGCACAAGGACATGGTCGCCGCCGTTGCGCCCTATATCGACACTTCCATCTCCAAGACGGTCAACGTCCCCGCTGATTATCCCTATGCCGATTTCCAGGATTTATACATGGATGCCTGGAAGGCCGGATTGAAAGGGCTGGCAACCTATCGCCCGAACAGCGTCCTTGGCGCGGTGCTTTCCGTGGATTCGCCCAAGACGGATGTCGAGGATAACGCCCGTTCGCCGCAGGATTTCGTCTCCGACGCCAACCGGCGACTGGCCATCAAGCATCTGCCCGCCCCCGTGCTCGCCAGCCTCCGGTGGCCGGGACGCCCCAGCCTTCCGGAAGGAAACCTCTGCTGGACCTACATGCTGGATTCGCCCATTGGTAAATTCGCGCTATTCATCGGACATGTCGAGCCGGAAGGCCGCGCCTGGCCTTTTGAGGTATGGGCCAACGGCCCCGCCGAACCGCGCGGCCTGGGCGCGGTCGCCAAGACGCTTTCCATGGACATGCGCGCCAATGATCGGGACTGGCTGCAAATGAAGCTGGAAAGCCTTGCCAAAACGCCCGGCGACGCCTTCGAGATCCCCATGCCGCCCTATGGCGAGAAAAAGCAGGTGCCTTCCGTCGTTTCCGCCATGGCGCAAATCATCCTCTGGCGTTGCGAGCAGTTGGGCGCCTTCAATCACGAAAGCGCCGCCCCGGTGGTCGACGCCCTTTTTTCCGCCAAGGAACCCAAGACCGGCACCGACGGCACACTCTCCTGGACGGTGGACATCCGCAATCCCTCCACCAACGAGGATTTCGTCCTCGGCCTGAAGGAAATCGCCTTGCCCAACGGTGTGACGCGCCCTTATTCCATGTGGCTTGCCGGCAATTATCCGCGCGCCCTGGATGGCCTGTGCAAACTCTTGTCGCTTGACATGCGCGTGATAGACCCGGCCTGGATCGGCATGAAGCTCAGAAAACTGCTCGACTACCCGGAACCGTTGGGAGATTTCATGGCCTTCGTGCCCGGTTCGCGCAAACAGCAGACCTTTCCTTCCACAGTCGCCTACATCGCCCGCCTCATCATTCATCGCTACGCCATGCTTGGCGTCCTCGACGAAACCGGCCTTCCCTTGCAGCAAATGGGCATCCTCGAAGCGCCCGATGACCCGGTGAGCAACAAGGTGCTGCCCACACAAGGCAAGCTCTGTGGTGAATGCGGCAACTACACCCTGATACGAAAAGACGGCTGCGACTTCTGCACCGCCTGCGGCGCGGTGGGAAGCTGCGGGTAACGAAGAGCGCCGCCCGTTGGCTTTTCCCGTGTCCCCACAAAACGCAAACGCGCCCGCTTCGCGAAAGCGAGGCGGGCGCGTCTTGTTTGCAAGGGTTTTTCAGTGAATGTTGGTGGGCTTCATCTTGTTGATGGCCTGTAGCTGCGCGACTGCCTGCGCCAGTTCCGCTTCTGCGGAAGCCAGGTCCATTTTGCTGGAACGCTGGGCCAGCGCTTCCTCGGCGCGGCGCTTGGCTTCCATTGCCTTGGCTTCATCGAGATCGGAAGCGCGGATGGCGGTGTCGGCCAGCACGGTGATGAGTTGCGGCTGCACTTCCAGCATGCCGCCAGAGACGTAAACCAGTTCAAAACGGTCGATGTCCGGCAGCTTGAGACGCACGGTGCCGGGTTTTATGCGCGTCAGCATGGGCGTGTGCCGGGGCATGACGCCCAGTTCGCCCGCCTCGCCCGGAAACACCGCGAACTCGACGAGGCCGGAGAAAATTTCTTCTTCGGCGCTCACCACGTCCACATGTATGGTCATAGCCATGTCGGATTTCCTTTCTTGAGCTTACTGCTGCAAGACCTTGGCTCTTTCGACCGCCTCTTCGATGGAGCCGACCATATAGAACGCCTGCTCCGGCAGGCTGTCGTAATCGCCATTCACGATGCCCTTGAAACCCGCGATGGTGTCCTTCAGGGAAACGTACTTGCCGGGCGAATTGGTGAAGACTTCCGCCACATGGAAGGGCTGCGACAGGAACCGCTGGATTTTCCGCGCGCGGGCGACCGTCAGCTTGTCTTCCGGGGAAAGCTCATCCATGCCCAGAATGGCGATGATGTCGCGCAATTCCTTGTAGCGTTGCAGGGTGGTCTGCACGGCGCGGGCGACCGTGTAGTGCTCCTCGCCAATGACGAGCGGATCGAGCTGGCGGGAAGTGGAATCAAGCGGATCCACCGCCGGATAGATCCCCAGGGAGGCGATGTCGCGCGAGAGCACCACGGTGGAATCCAGGTGCAGGAAGGTGGTGGCGGGCGAAGGGTCGGTGAGGTCGTCCGCGGGCACATACACGGCCTGGATGGAGGTGATGGAACCCACCTTGGTGGAGGTGATGCGTTCCTGCAAGCGCCCCATTTCCTCGGCCAGCGTCGGCTGGTAGCCCACGGCGGAAGGCATCCGCCCCAGGAGGGCGGAGACTTCGGTACCCGCCAGGGTGTAGCGGTAGATGTTGTCGACAAAGAAAAGGATGTCGCGCCCCTCGTCGCGGAAACGCTCGGCCATGGTAAGACCGGTCAAGGCCACGCGCAGGCGGTTGCCTGGCGGCTCGTTCATCTGGCCGAAGACCATGGAGACCTTGTCCAGCACGTTGGAATCCTTCATCTCGTGATAGAAGTCGTTCCCCTCGCGGGTGCGCTCGCCCACGCCGGCGAAGACGGAAAGGCCGCTGTGCTGCTTGGCGATGTTGTTGATGAGTTCCATCATGTTGACGGTCTTGCCCACGCCCGCGCCGCCGAAGAGTCCCACCTTGCCGCCCTTGGCGAACGGGCAGATGAGGTCGATGACCTTGATGCCGGTTTCCAGGAGTTCCACGGAAGGGGAAAGCTCCTCGAATTTCGGCGCTTCGGCGTGAATGGCGCGTTTTTCGTCGGCCTCGATGGGGCCGGCCTCGTCGATGGGGCGCCCCAGCACATCCATGATGCGCCCCAGGGTGCCGTGGCCGACCGGCACGGAAATGGGCGCGCCGGTGTTGCTTACGCCCATGCCGCGCTTCAGGCCGTCGGAAGAGCCGAGCGCGATGGTGCGCACGATGCCGTCGCCCAGTTGCTGCTGCACCTCGAAGGTCAGCCCTTTTTCGAGATTGCCGTGCTCGCCTTCGACATCCAGCAGAAGCGCGTCATACACCCTGGGCATCTGATCGCGCGGAAACTGGATGTCTACCACAGCGCCGATACATTGCACAATTGAACCTTGGCTCTTGTTAAATCCTCAATCGTCTCAAAAGTCTTCAAAAATCCTTAGACCGGATCTGTCAGCGGCCGCGCCGCCGACGATCTCGGACAATTCCTTGGTAATCGCCGCCTGGCGCGCCTTGTTGTAGACCAGTTTCAGTTCGCCGATCACGTTCTTGGCGTTGTCGGAAGCCGATTTCATCGCCACCATCCGCGCCGATTGTTCGGAAGCCATGTTCTCGGCCACCGCCTGATAGATCAGCGCCTCGACGTAACGCACGAGCAGGTCGTCGATGACCACCTTGGCGTCCGGCTCATAGACGTAGTCCCACGTGGAGTGGCTTGCGCCCACTTCTTCTCCGGACAGGGGCAGCAACTGCTCGATGATCGGCTCCTGTTTCATGGTGTTGATGAAGCGGGTGTTGGCGATATAGACCGCGTCCAGCTTCTGGGTGACGAAGGCGTCCAGGAGCACCTTGACCGGGCCGATCAGCTTTTCCAGACGCGGCGTGTCGCCCAGACCTTCGACGTGGGAAACGACATTGACCCCCGCCCGCTGCATGAATCCAAACCCCTTGTTGCCGATGCAGGTGACGGAGAGCTTGATGCCGCCCGCGTCCCATTCCTTCATGCGCGTCAGCACCTGGCGCAGCACGTTGCTGTTCAGGCCGCCGCACAATCCCTTGTCGGAGGTAATGACGATGAGGCCGACGTTTTTGACCTCACGTTCGCTCAGAAAAGGGTGCCGGTAATCGGTCAATGCATGGGACAGATTGGCCGCCATCCGCCGGATCTTCTCGCCATAGGGACGGGCGGCGCGCATCCGGTCCTGCGCCTTGCGCATCTTGGAGGCGGCCACCATTTCCATGGCCTTGGTGATCTTGCGCGTGTTTTCCACGCTTCGGATCTTGTTGCGGATTTCCTTGCCGCTTGGCATGGCGTGCTTCCTTTCCGGTTAGACCCAGGCGGCCTTGAACGCCGTGATGGCGGCAGACAGGGCTTCCTCGGTTTCCTTGTCCAAGTCCCTGGAGGTCTCTATTTTTTCCAGAATCGCCGCCGCGTTCTGCTTCAGGTACGCGAGCAGGGATTTCTCGAAATCGAGCGCGCGCTTGACTTCCACATCCTCATAAAAACCCTTGTCCGCCGCGTAGAGCGTCACCGCCATTTCGGAAATCTTCATGGGCGCGTATTGCGGCTGCTTCATGAGTTCCGTGACCATGCGGCCATGTTCCAGTTGCTTGCGGGTGGCTTCGTCGAGGTCGGAAGCAAACTGCGCGAAGGCGGCCAGTTCCCGGTACTGGGCGAGCGCCAGACGCACGCCGCCGCCCAGCTTCTTGATGACCTTGGTCTGCGCCGCGCCGCCGACGCGAGAAACCGAAATCCCGGCGTTGATGGCCGGGCGGATGCCCGCGTTGAAGAGGTCGGTTTCCAGAAAAATCTGCCCGTCGGTGATGGAAATCACGTTGGTCGGCACGAAAGCGGAAACGTCGCCCGCCTGCGTTTCGATGACCGGAAGCGCGGTCAAGGAGCCGGTCTTGCCCTTTACCTCGCCGTTGGTGAAACGCTCCACCCATTCTTCGGAGACGCGCGCGGCGCGTTCCAGCAGGCGGGAGTGCAGGTAGAACACGTCGCCCGGATAGGCTTCACGCCCCGGCGGACGCCGCAAGAGAAGCGAGACCTGGCGATAGGCCCAGGCCTGCTTGGTCAGATCGTCATAGATGATGAGGGCGTCCTCGCCGCGATCGCGGAAGTATTCGCCCATCGTGCAGCCGGAATAGGGCGCGATATATTGCAGCGCCGCGGTTTCCGAGGCGGAAGCCGCCACGATGATCGTGTATTCGAGCGCGCCGTGCTCTTCGAGTTTTCGCACCACGTTGGCGATGGTGGAAGCCTTCTGGCCCACGGCCACGTAGATGCACTTTACGCCCGCGCCCTTCTGGTTGATGATGGTGTCGATGGCCACGGCGGTCTTGCCGGTTTGTCGGTCGCCAATGATGAGTTCGCGCTGGCCGCGTCCGATGGGCACCATCGCGTCGATGGATTTCAGCCCGGTCTGCACCGGCTGCGACACGGATTTCCGCCAGATGACGCCGGGGGCAACCTTTTCGATCTTGTCGGTGAGCTTGTGATTCAGGGGACCCTTGCCGTCGACGGGCTGGCCGAGCGAATTCACTACGCGCCCCAGGAGTTCCGGGCCGACAGGCACTTCCAGAATGCGACCGGTGCATTTGACCGTGTCGCCTTCGGAAATGTGCCGATACTCGCCCAGCACCACCGCGCCGACGGAGTCGCGTTCCAGATTCAAGGCCATGCCGAAGGTGTTGCCGGGGAATTCCAGCATTTCGCCCTGCATGGCGTCCTGCAAGCCATGCACGCGGCAGATGCCGTCGGTCACGGAAACGATGGTTCCCTGGGTGCGGGTTTCCGCGCCCACTTCAAGGTTTTGAATCTTGCTTTTGATCAGCTCGCTGATCTCGGACGGATTCAACTGCATTTAACTCTCCTAGTTCTTGAGCGCGACGGCCAGGGTTTCGAGCTTGCCGCGCACGGAAGCATCCAGCACCTGATCGCCTACCGCTACGCGTACACCACCGATCAACGCCGCGTCCACCAGCACGGTGGGCGTGAGTTTCGTTTTGAAATGCGCTTCCAGTTGCGGAAGCAGCGTCTTGAGGTCGGCCTGGGAAAGCGGGAAAGCGGTCTGAATTATCACTTCCTTGACGCCTTCTTCGGCGGCCTTGCTGGCCTCGAACAGCTGGGCAATTTCCGGCAGCAGCAAGAGGCGATCATTTTCCGCGAGGACATGGATGAAATTGCCGAGCGTGGCGTCATCGTCATTGACAAGCGCAATGAACAGCCGCGCGACTTGCTCGGAGGACAGGCTGGGATTGCCGATCACTGCGGCCATTTCCGCGTCTTTGGCAATGAGCGCCAGACGCTGAAGGCGGTCAGACCACGCTCCCAGCGTTCCTGTTTCCCGTGCGGCGCGAAACGCCGCTTCGGCATAGGGACGGGCGATGGTGACGGTTTCAGCCATTTACAGATCCTGCTTGATTGCGGACAGCAATTCGGCATGCGCCTTGGCGTCGATTTCGCGGCGCAGGATTTTTTCCGCGCCCGCGACGGCCAGTATCGCAACCTGATCGCGCAGGCTTTCCTTGGCGCGCAGGGCTTCCTGCTCGATTTCCGCCTTGGCGCCGACGATCACGCGTTCGGCTTCGATTTTGGCTTGCGCCTTGGCTTCCTCGATAATCTGCGCCGCCCGCTTTTCCGTTTGCGCCAGCAGTTCAGCCGATTTTTCCTTGCCTGCCCGCAATGCGTCGGCGGAACGCTT
The DNA here is from genome assembly GCA_031278735.1 of Zoogloeaceae bacterium. Taxonomy (GTDB): domain Bacteria; phylum Pseudomonadota; class Gammaproteobacteria; order Burkholderiales; family Rhodocyclaceae; genus Azovibrio. The sequence goes on along the minus strand of JAITJU010000119.1, from coordinate 202 downwards.
GCTCGCCAGTTCCAGTTCCTGCTTGCCGCGATCCGCCGCAGCCAGACCGTCCGCTATTTTTTTCGCGCGCTCATCCAGCGCCTTCATGATGGGTGGCCATACGAACCGCATGGTAAACCACGCCAGAATGAAGAACACCACGAGCTGCGCGAACAGTGTCGAGTTCAGATTCACGGTGACGTCTCTTTCCGAAAATGACGGC